>JBATTI010000120.1:0-8661 GCA_049670445.1 Albidovulum sp.
GAATAGATCCAACATGCCGGGCTGCCACTTCAACGCTTGCTCGGCGTCGGGCTGCACAAGGCGCAGGCGCACCGGATCGGCCAAGACGGTATCGGGCGCCGCAAGCCGCATCTGGCCTGCGGCCAGGACCACCGCGAAGAGGCCAATGGCACCAAGCGTGCAAAGCACCGGGCGCGCGATCAACACCCCAAGCACCGGCAAAAGCGCCAGCGCCATGGTCAGCGCGGTCAGGCCTATCGGGCCGGTGAAGGCGGCGATCTGGCCCAAAGGGGTGGCGATCCAGATATGGCCAAGCAAGGCCCAAGGAAACCCCGTAAAAAGATAGCTGCGCAACAGATCGCAAGCGACAAGGCCCAGCGCAAAGCCAATGGCCCGCGTGGCCGGATTGCGCCCAAGCCCGGCGGTAACCGCAGCCAATCCCCAAAAAAGCGCCATACCCCCCGCCATAAGCAACAAGGCGAAAGGCGCCATCCAGCCATCTTTGGCGGCATCGACCAAAAACGGCTCGACAATCCAGAAAAGCGTGCCGGTGAAATAGCCCACCCCGCCGCACCAGCCAATCCAGACCCGCGCGGGGCGGCCGGGGGCCAAGGCCACCAGACGGATCAGCACGGCCAAGGCGCCAAGTGTCAGCCACCACCAGCCCAAAGGCGCCTGTCCCGCAGCGGCGGCCAAACCGGCAAGCGCCGGTATCGGCCCCATCCGCGCCAAGCCAGACCGCATGATCAGGCGGCCCGTTTGGGCAACCGCACCCTTAGACGCTTGATCCGGCGCGGGTCGGCATCGACAATCTCAAACTCGGCACCGCTGGCATGCGGGATCACCTCGCCGCGCACCGGGACCCGGCCGACCAGCATGAAGACCAGCCCGCCCAATGTGTCGATCTCTTCGCCCTCTTCTTCATCGGCAAGCTTCATGCCGATTTCGGCCTCGAAGCCTTCAAGGGGGGCGCGGGCCTGCACCAGATACTGCCCCGGCTTTTCCTCGGCCCAAAGCCCGGCTTCGGCCTCGTCATGCTCATCATCAATCTCGCCGATGACCTGCTCGATCAGATCCTCGATCGTCACCAGCCCATCGACGCCGCCATATTCATCAATCACCAAGGCAAGGTGGATGCGTTCGTTTTGCATCTTTTGCAGCAAGATCCCGATGGGCATCGAGGGCGGCGCATAAAGCAAGGGGCGCAAAAGCTTGCGCAGGCTGAAACGGGTCTTGGTTTCCGCAAAAGCATGCTGAAGGGCAAGATCCTTGAGGTGGATAATGCCCATCGGATTGTCCAGCGTGCCCTTGAAGACCGGCAGGCGCGAAAAGCCGCTGTCACGGAAGGCCGTGACCAGATCATCCATCGCGATGGTTACCGGAACCGCAATGATTTCAACCTTGGGGATGGCGACATCATCGACCCGCATGCGCCGCAGATTGCCAATGCCGGGCACCGATGCCGGCCCGCTTGCCTCGCGCGGGTGACCTTCGCCATCCTGATCTTCATCATCCGCGTCATTGGGGGAAAATGCATCAAAAATTCGTCCGAAAAACCCGCGTTGCCCGTTATGGGGCCCATCACCTTGGCCGCTACTGTCGGCCTCGTCGGGTGCTTCTTGTTGTAACGATGTATCGTCTGACTGTTCGCCCATTTTTCCTGTCCAAATTATCCGCTCGTATCGACGCCGGAACTGATCCGGGGTGCCGCGTTGGTGTTCATCGGGCCGATACATAGGGGTCCGCAAGACCCATCGCCAGAAGAACCCGCCCTTCGGTGCCTTCCATCAAGGCCGCATCGCCATCGCGGGTGTGATCATATCCCAAAAGATGCAACGTGCCGTGAACCAATAGATGCGTCACATGATCGCGCATCGATTTTGCCTGATCAAGGGCTTCGGCTTCGCAAGTTTCCCAGGCAACCGCAATATCGCCAAGCTCGGCCGGCCCCGCGGCCCCGCCCGGTTTGGGGCGGCTGGGCAGGTCGCCGTCCTGCGCGGCGCCCAGTTCATTCGACGGCCACGAAAGCACATTGGTCGGCTGGGGCTTTCCGCGAAAATCTGTATTCAGTTCGGCAATCCGCCGGTCATTGCAGCCAAGCAAGCTGATCTCATAGCCGCCCGCTGGCAGATCAACTGCCGCCAGCGTGGCCGAGATTGCGGACTGCGCCAGATCTTCCAGCCCAAAGGCCGCCCAGCGCGCATCCTCAATTAATGTGTCAACCAACGGCTCCATCATGGCGCTCATAGGCTTCGATGATGCGCGCCACAAGGGGATGACGCACGACATCTTTCGCGGTGAAGTAATTGAAGCTCACACCTTTGACCCCATCAAGGATACGTTCGGCGTCGATCAGACCCGAATTGGTGCCGCGCGGCAGGTCCACCTGGGTGCGGTCGCCGGTGATGACCATGCGACTGCCTTCGCCCAGACGGGTAAGGAACATCTTCATCTGCATGGTCGTGGCGTTTTGCGCCTCGTCCAGCACCACGAAGGCATTGGCAAGCGTGCGACCGCGCATGAAGGCCAGCGGCGCAATTTCGATCCGCTTCTCCTCAAGCAGTTTAAGCACTTGTTTTGCGGGCAAAAAGTCGTTCAGCGCATCATAAAGCGGTTGCATATAGGGATCGACTTTTTCCTTCATATCGCCGGGCAAAAAGCCCAACCGCTCGCCCGCCTCGACGGCAGGGCGCGACAAGATGATGCGGTCCACATGCCCGCCGATCAACATCGTCACGCCGACCGCCACCGCAAGATAGGTCTTGCCGGTGCCCGCCGGGCCGATGCCAAAGGCCAGCTCGCTTTGGAACAGGTTCTTCACATAGGCCTTTTGCGCCTCGGTGCGCGGTTCAACCTGCTTTTTGCGGGTGCGGATCTCGACCCGGCCCTGGGAAAACATTTCAAGCTGGTCATCAAGGCTGGCAGGTTTGGGCACGGCGTCATCGGCCATACGGATCACCGCGTCGATTTCGCCCGCATCAATCGTGCGGCCACCTTCAAGGCGGGCGTAAAGGGTTTGCAGGGCGGCGGCGGCCTGCCCGCGCGCCTCGGCCTGTCCGACAAGGGCAAGATGATTGCCCCGTCTCAGGATATGGATGCCAAGCTGATGTTCTATCTGGGCCAGATTGCGGTCGAATTCGCCGCACAGATCGATAAGCAAACGGTTGTCGGCAAATTCCAGAAGGGTTTCATGCGTGTCTTCAGAATGCGGCGGCGGGGTTAAGGCGCTGATGCCCAATAATCTCTCCCAGGCAAAAGGGTTTACGGGTGTGATGGTGCCTGTGCTTCGCCCACAAAGCAAGCGCACATTTTCGCGAATTTGAGCGGCTCTGCGCCGATACCGCGTGGCTAGCCCGTTTGCGCGCGCTTTTGGCGCGACAGCATGGCGCTGACAAAGCGTTCAATGCGGGTGGCAAAGCGGGCATCAAGGCGGGATTTTCCCAGTTTCAGGGTTTGCAGCATCAAACGCGCGGCAAAGGTGCGGGGTTTCACCTCCAGCTCAACCGCAAGCCTTGTGTGGTCGCGCCGCAGGGGTTCAAGCGTGGTGCGCAGCGTGAAATCAAAGCTGCCGCTGGTCCCTTCGGCGCCCAGATGAATTGGCGGGTCATAGGCATTGATGCGGCTCTTGACCTCGCGCGACCTGCCGCGAAAGGGAAATTGCAGCACCCATTCAGCCCCAAGGCCCGGTACTGCCAGATGATCAATGCGCTGCACATCCGCCCCGTGGCGCAAGGCCAGCTTTTCAAAGGCGATGAAATCGGACAAAGCCTCGAAAACCGCTTCCGGTTGGGCGTCAAATTCCCTGCGCGTCGACAATTTCATGCCTGCCCCCTCAACTTCGCCCCCCCGTCATGGCGTCAAACCATGCGTCCCGCAAGCCATTCCAGCAGCATATAGCCTGCAATCGCCTCGCGCCGTGGCGGGCGAATATCGGGGTGCTGGCCCGATGCCACCAGCGCCATATCCTCGCGGCTGACCCAGATGGCTTGCTCGATCTCTTGCGGATCTATGGTAATATCGGTTGATTGCGCCTGCCCCGAACATCCGATCATCAAGGAGGCCGGAAAGGGCCAGGGCTGGCAGGCCAGATATTGCACCGGGCCCACCTTGACCCCGGCTTCCTCGGCCACTTCGCGGCGCACGGCGGCCTCCAGCGTCTCGCCGGGTTCGACAAAGCCCGCAAGCAGCGAAAACATCCCCTCGGGCCAGCCCGGCGATCGGCCCAAAAGCACATTATTTCCATGGGTGACAAGCATGATCACCACCGGATCGGTGCGCGGAAAATGCATGGCATTGCACGCGCCGCACTGGCGCTGCCAGCCCCCCATGATCACGGCACTTGGCGCCCCGCAGCGTGCGCAGAACCTGTGGCTGTCGTGCCAGCCAATCAAGCCCTTGGCCATCGCCAACAGCTCCGCGTCGCGGGCCGACAGACCGGCAAGATTGGTGCGCAGATCGGCAAAACCATATTCGGGGTCAATCGCCGGATGGATCTGGCGGTTCATATCCCAAAACCCGCCCGCCTGCGGTGGAATACCCTCTTCGGGGGCCCAGTCGGACAGATCGCGGGCGAAATAGGCGCGCCCATCGGCCAGCCCCAAAAACATCGGCTCGCCCGCCGTATCTGCAAATACCGGATGATCCGCCGCAAGCCAGCCTGCGGCCTCCGCCCTCATCAGGGGCCGGCCTCGCCAGACCGGCAGGCAAACCGCCTTGGGGGTGGCCAACAAGGCCGTCAAGCCCGCCTCGTCGCTGCGCAAATGCCCCGCGCGGTCAATCCCGCCATTCGCAAACGTCACCAAAGCATCATCATACATGGTCTGTTTCCCGCATCGGCCCCAACGAAGATGAAGCCCCAAGGGCTGAGCATAATGGCCATTGCGGGATTGGCCAGCATTGTTGCAAATTCAACCTACGGAAGAAAAAAGTGGTGAATCACACGCGCTAAGCCGGGCGGCCCCGGGAAATTCATACTAAAAGCTTAATATTGCCATTTGATATCGACAACAACCAATGACGCCCCCGCCTTTTTTACGGCGAATTACACCGAAAAGTAACGATTCTGGAATGCCCGTGACACCTCCCATACCTTCATCTGCCCATGGCTGCTTAGGTGAATATCAATTCAGAATATTGGCGACGACCGATCTGCATGCGCATGTCTTGCCCTATGACTACACCTTCGACCAACCGCTTTCGTCAACAGGGCTCGCACGCACCGCAACCCTGATCCGCAGCGCACGCGCCGAAGTGCGCAACAGCATCCTGGTCGATAACGGCGATTTCTTGCAAGGCAATCCCTTGGGCGAACTTATTGCCCAGGACGGATTCCTCGCCAAAGGCGACCCCCATCCCATTATCAAGGCCATGCATGCCGTGGGCTATGATGCGGGCACGATCGGCAATCATGACTTCAGCTTTGGGCTGCCCTATCTGCGTGCCTCGCTGGCGCAGGCCAATTTCCCGTTTGTCTGTGCCAATGCCGTGGTGCGCAAGGCCGCGAACATGGCGCGCGACAGGCATCTGATTGCGCCAAGCACAATTTTGGAACGCAAGCTGATATCAGACACGGGCCAGGAGGCGGTCTTGAAGATCGGCGTGATCGGCTTCTTGCCACCACAGCTTGAGGTCTGGGAAAACAGCCAAATCTCGGGGCAGGTCTTTACCCGTGATATTGTGAAAGCCGCGCAAACCTGGGTGCCGCGCTTGCGTGCGCAGGGCGCCGATATCGTGGTGGCCCTTTGCCATTCGGGTTTCGATCAGACCGCGCATGGCGACGGCCTTGAAAATGCGGCGGTCCCGCTGGCGCGGGTAGAAGGGATTGATGCGATCATATCGGGGCATATCCATCTGGCTTTCCCCGATGGGGGCCCAAATCAATGGCCGCATGTCGACCGGGTTCTGGGCACGATCTGTGGCAAGCCCGCTGTCATGGCCGGGTTCTGGGGATCGCATCTTGGGTTGATCGACCTTGATCTGACGCTTGGTCAGGACGGCTGGCGCATCCGCGATTTCAGGTCATCCACCCGCGCCATCTCTTGCCGCGACGCCAATGGCAAATTGCTCGCTTTGGTGCGAAGCGACCGCGCCGTAAGCCGGGTGGTGCGCGGGGCCCATAACGCCACGCTCGCCCATGTCCGCAAGCTGGTGGGCAAATCCGATGCGCCAATGCACAGCTATTTCGCGCGCATTGCCGATAGTGCCGCGCTCCAGCTTGTCCATGACGCCCAGCGCAGTTGGCTGATCGACGCGGTACGCGACAGCCCCTATGAAGGTATGCCCGTCCTCTCTGCCGCCAGCCCGTTCAAATCCGGTGGGCGCGGCGGGCCGGAAAACTTCACCGATGTGCCAGCGGGCGATATCGCCTTGCGCCATATCGCCGATATCTATGTGTTTCCCAACACGATCTGCGCGGTTGAAGTCACGGGTGCTGTCATCGCCAAATGGCTTGAACGTTCGGCCGCACAGTTTCATCAGCTTTCGCCCGGCACGGCGGGCCAGCCGTTGATCAAGGCCGAAGCGCCAAGCTACAATTTTGATACGATCGCCGGGGTGTGCTACCAAATCGATCTCGAAGCGGCACCGCGCTACGACGTTGAAGGCGCGCTTCTCAATCCTTCGGCCCAACGCATCCACGGCCTGACCCATGCGGGCAAACCGCTTGATCCCAAGACGCGGTTCCTGGTGGCCACCAACAATTTCCGCGCCAATGGCGGCGGTGGCTTTCCGGGCCTTGATGGCAACTCGGTGATTCTTGAACCCCAGACCCTTAACGCCGAGGTGATCCGCCACTACGTGACGCGGATGGCGCAGGTGTCCCCGCGCCCGGCCCGCAATTGGCGGCTGATGGCCCCGACAGCCGGCACCGGGGCGTGGTTCGATACCGGGCCGCGCGTCACAGCCCATATGGCCGAAGCGCATGACCTTGACATCACCCCGCAGGGCCTTACCCCAGAAGGCTTCTTGCGCTGTCAGCTCAGGTTTTAGCCCAGAAGGCCGCAGCCGCATTCCAGCGCTTGAATTCCGCCCCGCGACTGCGTATCTAGGGGGGGAGAGGTTGGCGCGGGTAAGCGCCTCGCCAACCCGGTCAGGTCCGGAAGGAAGCAGCCGTAACGAGCCCCGCTTGGGTCGTTGTCCAGCCTCTCACCCTACCCTTCCCTGACTTGCTGATTGGAAAAGACCCCCTGCATCCCTTGGGTGTTTGGCCATGTTGTTGCGATCCCCTACAGTTAAGCGGTTGAATACCCATAAGAGATGGCGTTACCTTGCGGCACCGTTCCTTTCCCTGAAAACCCGCTGGCCCGACATGGTGCCGCAAAGCGCGAGTGCCCGTTATGCCCCGATATGCCGCCGCGATTTTCGACCTTGACGGGTTGCTGCTTGATACCGAACGGCTGGCGATTGCGGCGGGGCAGGAAGTTCTGGCGGATCTTGGCTGGCCCGGCAACGACGGGCTTTTTCAAAGCCTGATCGGCACCGATGATGCCACCAGCAGCCGCAAGATTGCCGCCCATTATGGCGCTGACTTTCCGCTTGATGATTTCGGGCAGGGCTGGAACGCCCGTTTCGCCGCCAAACTTGATGCGGGCATTGATCTGCGCCCCGGTGCCGCCAAGCTTTTGGAGGTGCTGGGTGCTGCGGGCCTGCCTTGTGCCGTTGCCACCTCCAGCCGCCGGCACGCGGCTGAAAAGAAGCTGGCGATAAGCGGGCTTGCCCGATATTTCGCCACCGTGGTCAGCGTGAACTGCATCGCCAAGCCCAAACCCGCCCCCGATCCCTATCTGGAAGCGGCCCGCCGTTTGGGCATGAACCCCGCGCAGTGCATTGCCTTTGAAGACAGCGATACCGGTGCTGCCGCCGCCCAGGCCTCTGGCATGATCGTGGTTCAGGTGCCCGATATGCTGCGAACCACCGGCCCCCATGCCCATCACCTTGCCCCCGATCTTTTGACCGGCGCGCGCATGGCCGGGCTGATCTGAAGCCACTTTGCCCAAAATAACGCTATACGCCCCCTGCCTCGCTGTTCTAATATGCGCCCCAACCGCAACCCGGCAAGAAGGAGGATGTCATGGCCAAGATTGCAACCTCCCGCGCCGGGGCGCGTTCCTGACGGCTATGTACGCCGCCAAGGCCAGGCCAGAGACTTTGCCCCGATGATCGTGATCTTTTCCCGCGCCTTGCGCGCGGGCATCCTTGCATGCATCAAAAGGCTTCACCCATGAACCCCAACTATAGTTTGAAAGACCTCGGCTGGTCGGCCAATTTCCTTGGCCAGCTTGATGTCGATGAAATCGGCACCCTGCGCCCTTCGCGCGTCACCGCCGTTCAGCGTGACCGCGTCGCGGTGCTGTCCGAGGCAGGATCCGACCTTCTGGAACTGCCGCCCGGTCTTTCGGCGGGGGCGGTTGCGGTGGGGGATTGGGTGCTCGCCGATCCCAAGACCCTGCGCATCACCCGCGTGCTTGACCGCAAAAGCCGCATCACCCGGCGCGCGGCGGGCGAGGCTTCGGTCGAACAGCTGATCGTGGCCAATGTCGATACGGTGTTTCTTGTCACCTCTTGCAACGCCGATTTCAACGAGGCGCGGTTGGAACGGTTCCTGGCGCTGGCGCATGCCGGGGGCATTCCGCCGATCATCCTGCTGACCAAGGCCGACAAGACCGACGCGCCCGAAGATTATCT
>JBATTI010000121.1:0-5653 GCA_049670445.1 Albidovulum sp.
AGCTTGGCCAAAATAGGGCTATACGCCCCCTGCCCCGCTGTTCTATCATGCGCCCCAACGGCAACCCGGCAAGAAGGAGGATTTCATGGCCAAGAATGCAACCTCCCGCGCCGGGGCGCGGTCTTGACGGCTATGTACGCCGCTAAGGCCAAGCCTGAGACTTTGCCCCGATGATCGTGATATTTTCCCGCGCCTTGCGCGCGGGCATCCTTCAATGCATCAAAAGGCTTCACCCATGAACCCCACCTATAGTCTGAAGGACCTCGGCTGGTCGGCCAATTTCCTTGGCCAGCTTGAGCTGGACGAAATCGAAACCCTGCGCCCCTCGCGCGTAACCGCCGTTCAGCGTGACCGCGTGGCGGTCCTGTCCGAGGCAGGATCCGACCTTCTGGAACTGCCGCCCGGTCTTTCGGCGGGGGCGGTGGCGGTGGGGGATTGGGTGCTGGCCGATCCCAAGACCTTGCGCATCACCCGCGTACTTGACCGCAAAAGCCGTATCACCCGGCGGGCGGCGGGCGAGGCCTCGGTGGAGCAGCTGATCGTGGCCAATGTCGATACGGTTTTTCTTGTCACCTCTTGCAACGCCGATTTCAACGAAGCGCGGTTGGAACGGTTCTTGGCGCTGGCGCATGCCGGGGGCATTCCGCCCGTCATCTTGCTGACCAAGGCCGACAAGACCGACGCGCCCGAAGATTATCTTGACCGGGCGCGCAAAGTCGCCCCCTTGGTGCCGACCATCCCCCTGAATGCCAAAGACCCAAGCGCTGTCGCGATCTTGCGCGATTGGTGTGGGCCGGGGCAGACGGTGGCGTTTCTTGGCACCTCGGGGGTTGGCAAATCAACGCTGATTTCGGCGCTGATCGGACGCGAACTTGATACCGGCGAGATCCGTGAAGACGATGCCAAGGGCCGTCACACCACCACCGCGCGCGAATTGTTCCCCCTGCCCGGCGGCGGCTGGGTCATCGACACGCCGGGTATGCGCGAATTGCGGCTCAGCGATATGGCCGAAGGCATTGATGAGGCTTTTGCCGAAATCACCGATCTGATCCCCCAATGCCGGTTTTCCGATTGCAACCACGACCGCGAACCGGGCTGCGCGGTGCAAACCGCGATAGCCGCGGGGCAGATCGACCCTGATCGGCTGACACGTTGGCAAAAGCTCAAGCGTGAAGATGCGCAGCACACCGCATCACAGGCCGAATTGCGCAAACGCGCCAAGGCCACCGGACGTATGCACAAAGCGGTTAAAAAGCTGAAATCAAAAACAAATCGAGATGATGATCGTCGTTAACCCGGTACCAGACGCACCAAGCTTCAGGCCAGATCTTCCCATTTTGACAGCTTGGCGCGCCGGGCGCTGACCTTGTAATAATAAGCCATGCTGACGCCAAAAAGACCGCCCGCCACAATGCTGCCCATCACCGCGCCGTCAATCGGCATTCCGTTGCCTTTCCAGACGAAGAACCACATGAACAGCCCCCACATCGGGCCGAAATAAAGCGCGCAAATCAAAAGGTTGGTGCCAAAATCCGCATAATGCGGCGGGCGGCTTGCCAAACCGACCGCGCGCCACAACCGCAAGATCGGCGGGTTGTGGTTGCTTTTCCAGATACGCGAACGCGCCAGCTCTTGCATGGCCCTCTCGTAGCGCAGTTTTTCCGTTTCTCTATCGCTGGTCAAAGAAAATGCCCTTTCACGTGAATGCTTTGGCCATCATGCTGGACCATGGCGCCGCTTGCGAATAGCTTAGCATAGCGATTCAGGACGGGGCAATATGACCGAAACTCCACAGACCCGCTATCAGGTTCTCGCCCGGAAGTACCGGCCCGAGACTTTTGCCGATCTTGTCGGGCAAGAAGCGATGGTGCGCACGCTTAAAAACGCCTTTGCCGCCGACCGTATCGCCCAGGCCTTCATCATGACCGGTATTCGCGGCACCGGCAAAACCACCACCGCGCGGATCATCGCCAAAGGCATCAACTGCATCGGCCCCGACGGCAAAAGCGGGCCCACGACCGAACCTTGCGGGCAATGCGAACATTGCACCGCGATCATGGAAGGCCGCCATGTCGATGTGATGGAGATGGACGCCGCCTCGCGCACCGGCGTCGGCGATATCCGCGAGATTATCGACAGCGTTCACTACCGGGCCGCCTCGGCGCGCTACAAGATCTATATCATCGACGAAGTGCATATGCTGTCGACCAATGCCTTCAACGCGCTGCTGAAGACGCTGGAAGAACCGCCAGAGCACGTCAAATTCATCTTCGCCACAACCGAGATCCGCAAAGTGCCGGTCACGGTGCTGTCGCGCTGCCAACGCTTCGATCTGCGCCGGATTGAGCCAGAGGTGATGATCGCGCTGTTGCAAAAGATCGCCGGGGCCGAGAAGGCCGCGATCACCGATGACGCGCTGGCGCTGATCACCCGTGCCGCCGAAGGTTCGGCCCGCGATGCGACCTCGCTGCTGGATCAGGCCATTTCGCACGGTGCGGGCGAAACCACCGCCGATCAGGTGCGCGCCATGCTGGGGCTGGCCGACCGGGGCCGGGTTCTTGATCTCTTTGACATGATCATGAAGGGCGATGCGGCCAGCGGCCTTGCCGAACTTTCCGGCCAATATGCCGATGGTGCCGATCCGATGGCGGTATTGCGTGATCTGGCCGAGGTGACGCATTGGATTTCGGTGATCAAGATCACCCCCGAGGCCGCCGATGACCCAACCGTGCCGCCGGATGAACGCGCGCGCGGGCTGGCCATGGCCGAGGCTTTGCCAATGCGCGCTTTGACGCGGATGTGGCAGATGCTTTTGAAGTCGATTGAAGAGGTGTCGATCGCCCCCAATGCGATGATGGCCGCCGAAATGGCGGTGATCCGGCTAACCCATATCGCCGATCTGCCCGATCCCGAACAGCTTATGCGCCGCCTCTCGGATGGCCCCGGCCCCTCGACCCCGGCCCCGCAAGGGCGCGGGCCTGCCCCGGCCGGCAGCGCCACCACCCATGCGGCCCCCCGCGCCCAGATCACCGCCACGGGCCAAATCACCGCCACCGGCCAGATCGGCAGCACGGCAACAGCGCTTGCGATGACCCCCGATATGGCGCTGGCGCGCTTTGCCACCTTCCCCGCCGTGCTCGAACTGATCCGCGCCAACCGCGATGTGAAATTGCAGATCGAGGTTGAAAACCATCTGCGGCTGGTGCGCTATTCGCCGGGGCGGATCGAATTTGAACCCACGGTGGATGCGCCGCGCGATCTGGCCGCAACCCTTGCCCAGCGTTTGCAAAGCTGGACGGGCACGCGCTGGGGGGTCTCGGTGGTGTCCGAAGGCGGTGAACCGACGGTGGACGAGGTCCGCAAGGCGGCGTTCTTGACCGCCAAGGCCGAGGCATTGGAAAATCCTTTGGTCAAAGCGGTCTTCACCGCCTTTCCCGAGGCCACAATCATAGATATCAAGACCTTTGAACAGCAGCAGGCCGAAGCCGAAGTGACGGCCCTGCCCGAGGTTGAAGATGAATGGGATCCTTTCGAGGAAAATTAAGGAGAATTCGATGCTAAAAGGTTTGGGCGGACTTGGCGGACTTGGCGATATGGCCAAGATGATGAAAGCGGCGCAAGAGATGCAGGCCAAAATCGGCGAGGTGCAGGACTCGTTGCAAAACATCAATGTGGTGGGCGAAAGCGGCGCGGGCCTTGTGACCGCCACCTGCACGGCCAAGGGCGAACTTAAGGCGCTGGCGATTGACCCCTCGATCTTCAACGCCGACGACAAGGAAGTGGTCGAAGACCTGATCCTTGCCGCAATCAAGGATGCCCAGCAAAAAGCCGCCCAGCGCAGCAAGGATGAAATGGCCAAGCTGACCGCTGAAATGGGCCTTCCGGCCGATATGAAACTGCCGCTCTGAGCGCGCCTTGAACGATAGCACCCGCGAAATAGAGGCGTTGATAGAGCTTATGGCCCGCCTGCCGGGCCTTGGCCCCCGCTCGGCGCGGCGCGCGGTGCTGCATCTGATCAAGAAGCGGGGGCAGGTGATGGCCCCGCTTGCGCAATCAATGGCCAATGTCGCGGCCACGGTGCGCGAATGCGCCCTTTGCGGCAATATCGCCACCGCCGATATCTGCGGCATCTGTGAAGACGACCGCCGGGCGAATGGCGAGATTTGCGTGATCGAAGACGTGGCCGATCTGTGGGCGATGGAACGCGGGCAGGCCTTCAAGGGCCGCTACCATGTTTTGGGCGGCACCCTTTCCGCCCTTGATGCCATAGGCCCGGACGAATTGCGCATCCCACGCCTTTTGGCCCGTATCCGCGATGAAGGGATTTCCGAAGTGATCTTGGCGCTCAACGCCACCGTCGATGGCCAGACCACCGCACATTACATCGCCGAAGCGCTGGAAGGCAGCGGCGCCGCCATCACCTCGCTTGCCCAAGGCGTGCCGATCGGCGGCGAACTTGACTATCTTGACGATGGCACGATCCAGGCGGCCCTCAGGGCGCGCAAAAACTTCTGAGGTCACGGGGAAACCTGCGGGCGGGGGGAATTGATGACCGATATTCTTGCCGCGGGGGGGCTGCAGGCCGCCAGCCCGGCCATCAGCGCGGCCGATGCCGCCGCCTTGCTGGGCGAAAGCTATGGCCTGACGGGGCAGCTTAGACGGCTGGCCACCGAAAAGGACGATACGTTCCACGTCGCCGCCGCTGACGGCGGCGCGTATATCCTCAAAATCGCCAATGGCGCTGAGGAGCGCGAGACGGTTTTCCTGCAAGATGCGATCCTCAAACATATCGCCGCGCGCGATCCGGGCCTGCCGGTGCCGCGCTGCATCGCCGACAGATCGGGGCAGACGGTGGGGCTTTGTCAGGCCGCCGACGGCTCTGCCCGGCTGGTGCGTTTGCTGACCTTCCTCGCCGGCACGCCGCTCGAGACCACCACCACCAGCGCGCCCGAGCGCGAACGGATCGGCGCCGCGCTGGCGCGATTGCGCCGTGCTACCGCAGGCTTTTCGCACGCGGCCGAAGACCGGGTTCTTGCCTGGGATGTTCAGCATCTGCCCCGCCTCGCGCCGCTTTTGGATCATGTCAGCGACCCGGATCAAAGGCAGATGCTTGACCGCGGGCTCAGGCGGTTTGACGCGGTCGCGGCAAGGGTTCCGGCGCTGCGCCGTCAGGTTGTGCATAATGATTTTTCCAGATCCAATCTGATCGTCGATCATGCGCATGCCGATTTCGTCAGCGGCATCATTGATTTCGGCGATACGGTCAGAACCGCCATTGCCATTGATGTCTCTACCGCGATGGTGAACCAGCTTCCTTCAGCACCCGAGCCCAATATGCTTGGCGCGGCCTTCGATCTTTTGCGTGGCTATCTTGCCCATGCCGATCTCAACCATGACGAATTGTCGCTTCTGCCGCATCTGATCACGGGCCGGATTATCGCCCGCGCGCTGATATCCCTTCTCCGTGCCCGGTTGTTTCCCGACAACGCCACCTATATTTTGCGCAATACGCCGCAAGGCTGGCATCAGCTGGCATGGCTCCTCGCGCAAGACCCCGACCGGCTAAGCGACAGGTTCCTCGCGCTTGCAGCCGCCCCCCCCGCCCCTGCCCCCCGCCCCCGCTCCTGAACAAAGGCTTCTGACATGAGTGCAC
>JBATTI010000122.1:0-9785 GCA_049670445.1 Albidovulum sp.
CCAAGCGCGAGGCCTGGGCGGATCTGCTGGAAATCAAGGCGCGATTGGCGGAGGTAGACTGACGCAATGGCAAAGGCGGGGGCACAGGTGACGGCAGAGGCGGGGGCAAAGGTGGGGGCAAAGGCGAGAGAATTCATTCCGGTGCGTATTGCGGTGTTGACTGTTTCCGACAGCCGCAGCCCATCGGACGACCGGTCTGGCGATACTTTGGTTGAACGGCTGACAGCGGCGGGGCATCTGTTGGCGGCCCGCGATATTGTGCAAGACGACCGGCCCGCGATTGCGGCCAGGCTGCGGGCCTGGGTGGCTGATCCGGGGGTGGATGTGATCCTGTCGACCGGCGGCACCGGCCTCACGGGGCGCGATGTGAGCGTTGAGGCGCACCGAGATGTCTACGAGAAGGAAATTGAGGCTTTCGGGACGGTTTTCACCATCGTCTCGATGAAAAAGATCGGCACTTCGGCGGTGCAGTCACGCGCCACCGGTGGTGTGGCGGGCGGCACCTATCTTTTCGCGCTGCCCGGCAGCCCCGGTGCCTGCCGCGATGCCTGGGATGAGATTTTGAGCTTTCAGCTCGATTATCGCCACAAGCCCTGCAATTTCGTGGAAATCATGCCACGGCTGGATGAACATTTGCGGCGCAAATAGCCCGGTCTAGCCCCGTCTAGCCTGTGCAGCCTTGAAGATCGAAGACATTGCCGCCCGAGGCGAAGACCGTAATGCGCACCGATGATCGGTCAAGTGCGAATGGCTTTGCGGTTGCAGGCACCAGATCGGAAATATCCGTCAAACGACCGTTCCCGGCGCTGGTTTCAACCGATGACACCCAAACCGAGCTGTCGGCAAGTTCGATCACGGCAAAATCGCCCTGGGCGGCCCGTGGCAGCGCGATATCTGTGAGCAGCCGCAGCCCGTCGGCAAGCGGGCTGACCGCGCATACCGGGGTGGCAATACCCGCCTTGGCCCCATTTTGCGGCCCCGCCGCCAAGGCCGCACGAATTGCCGGATCAGCCTTGCGGGCGGCGGAAAGCTCGCCCGAAATATCGACGCTGATCGGAACGCAAATCTCTTCACAAACCCCCAGATCTATATGGCCGGTAATCGATACTGTTTCCCCGCCGTTTACCGGAAAAAACTCGACCGGCAAGATAAGCTCGTCCTTATAGGCAAGGGTTCGCATGCCGTTAAGATCAAACACCTCCGGGCGCGGCCAATGGTAGGCGACGCGCCCGATATTGCTTGATCCGCTCCAATTGAACTGAGGCGGGATGCCCGATGCCCCGGGGGCGCGCCAATAGGTTTTCCAACCCGGCGCAAGGGTCAGGCGCACGGCGGCCATCTGCGAACCTGATGCGGTGCGCCAGCCGGGCAACAGCTCTGCCCGGATCAGGTTATCGGGCAGGCTTTGCGCAGCCCCGGGACCGGCCGACAGGGCCGCAAGGAAAAGCGCGAGGCTGGTGCGAAACAGGGACTTTATCATGCGGCCATAGATAGCCAATTTCGCATGAAATGGGAATCACTTCCCTGTCATCGCGGGGGGCCATTGGCAATGTGGCTTGAATTTCCGGGCGCAAGGCGCAACTTATGGGGCAGGAGGCGGGATTTTGGAGCTTAAAGGCAAACTTCTGATTGCGATGCCGGGCATGGGCGATCCGCGCTTTGAACATAGCGTGGTGTTTTTATGTGCCCATACCCAGGAAGGGGCCATGGGGCTGATTGTGAACAAGCCAACCTCCGAGTTGAAATTCACCAATTTGCTGGAGCAGCTGGACATCCCAAAGACCGAACGCGCCCGCGACATCCGGGTGCATTTTGGTGGCCCGGTCGAACATGTGCGCGGCTTCGTGCTGCATAGTGGCGACTATGAAGGCAATGGCGGCACCATGCGGGTGGACGATAAATTCTGCATGACCGCAACGCTTGATATTTTGCAGGCGCTGGCTGCGGGCGAAGGGCCGGAACAATCGCTTTTGGCGCTGGGCTATGCGGGTTGGGGCGCGGGTCAGCTGGAGCATGAAATCCTTGAAAATGGCTGGCTGACCTGTGATGCGAGCGAGGATCTGGTCTTTGCGGCCCCCGATGCGCGTAAATGGGAAAGCGCTTTGCGGTCTTTGGGGGTTGATCCGATGACACTTTCGGCCTCCGCCGGACGGGCGTGACCCAAAGGCGCTAGCGCGGTGCGGCGGCGCGGCGCAAACGGTCATTGATCGCGCGGCCCAGACCGGTATCGCGGATTGGGGCCACCGCAATTGTGCCGCCACTTTTGGTGCGCGCATCGGCATCGCGCAAGTAATGAAAAAGATTGGCCGCCGCTTCGACCAGATCGCCTGCGGGCGAAAGGTTCAGATCGGCGCCGCCGCAATCCGCACCAAACCCTATCCAGAAATCACCCGGCGCAGGTTCGGCCACGTTCAGCCGCACGCAGGCTGCGGGCGCGTAATGCGACGCCAGCTGACCGGGCGCAGAAGGGCGCGCCTGATCCGGGGTCAAATGGCCAAGGGTTGCGCCAATACAGGCCTCCAGCGCCTCGGCAGGAATGCCGCCGGGGCGCAGCAAGACCGGGGCGGGATCAAACCCCAATATGGTTGATTCCAGCCCGACCGCGCAGGCCCCACCGTCGATAACGGCCGCAATCTGCCCTTGAAGCCCCGCTAGGACATGCGCCGCGCGGGTCGGGCTGACCCGGCCACTGGGATTGGCCGAAGGCGCCGCAATCGGCCCGCCAAATTGGCGGAGCAAGGCCTGGGCCAGATCATGTGCGGGCACCCTTAGCGCGACATTTGGCAAACCTGCGGTGACCAAAGGCGAAAGCCCTGCATCCGCGCGCATCGGTAGTACCAGCGTCAGGGGGCCGGGCCAAAACGCCTCGGCGATACGCAAGGCCTGATCGTCAAAAACCGCCAAGGCGCGGGCGGCCGCAAGATCGGCGACATGGACGATCAACGGATTGAAGCTTGGGCGGCCCTTGGCGGCAAAAATGCGCGCAACCGTTGTGTCCAGCCGCGCATCACCACCAAGGCCGTAGACGGTTTCTGTAGGAAAGGCGACCAGCGCGCCCGCGCGCAACAGCCGGGCCGCTTCCTCAAGTCCATCGGGTGTTGGGGGCAGGGATAGGGTCAAGGCGAGGGTCCGGTCCAAATGACGCAGCGTCGTGGGTTGGCATGTGTATGACCTTGCGGCAAGGTCAACCCAACGCATTGCAAAGTTTCACCTTGCATAGAACCAAGGCCGGAGTTTGCCAAGATCTGCATGGAAAGGGAAAAATGACATATCGCTCTGCCGCAGCCGAAATTCGCTTCATCCTTGACCAGATCGTGCCGCTGGCACCCATAACCGCGACGCCGCGTTTCGCCGAGGCCACGCCCGAGATCACCGACGCCATCTTGACCGAAGCCGCAAGGCTTTGCGATGAGGTGATCGCACCGCTTAATCGCGGCGGCGATATGAACCCCGCGCGGCTGGAAAACGGGGTGGTGCGCACCTCGCCCGGCTTTGCCGCGGCACTTGGCCAGATTGCGGATGGAGGCTGGGTTGGTCTTGCAGCGGATGCAGAGCATGGCGGTATGGGGCTGCCGCAAGTGCTGAACATGGCGGTCCATGATATGATGGCGGGCGCTTGTATTGCCTTGCAGCTTTGCCCGCTTTTGACCCAAGGCCAGATCGAGGCGCTGGAACACCACGCCAGCCCGGAGATCAAAGCGCTTTACCTGCCCAAGCTGAATTCTGGCCAATGGTCTGGCACGATGAACCTTACCGAACCGCAAGCAGGCACCGATGTGGGCGCTTTGCGCAGCAAGGCCGAACCCCTGGGCGACGGCACCTACGCGATTACCGGCCAGAAGATTTTCATCACCTGGGGCGACAGCGATGCCTTTGAAAACGTCAGCCATCTGGTCTTGGCGCGGTTGCCGGATGGTGCGGCGGGCACCAAGGGGATTAGCCTGTTTCTGGTGCCAAAGTTCTTGCCGGACGCCGATGGAAACCCCGGAAAGCCAAACAATCTTAAGGTCATAAGCCTTGAGCATAAGCTGGGCATCCATGGATCGCCGACCTGTGTCATGGCCTATGAGGGTGCCAAAGGCTGGCTGGTTGGCGCCGAACACAAAGGCATGGCCGCGATGTTCACCATGATGAACAACGCAAGACTGGCGGTGGGCGTGCAAGGCGTGGGCATGGCAGAGGCCGCCTATCAAAAAGCGGTGAGCTATGCACAAGACCGGATGCAGGCCGGCCCGATTATTGAACATGCCGATGTGCGCCGCATGCTGACCCGGATGAAGGCCGAGGTTTTCGCCGCCCGCGCCATCGCCCTGGCCTGCGCTGCGGCCACCGATATGGCCCGCGCCACCAACGATACCGAATGGCAAGCGCGTGCGGCGTTCCTGACGCCCATCGCCAAGGGCTTTGCCACCGATACCGGCTGTACGGTTGCCGATATGGGTGTGCAGATCCACGGTGGAATGGGCTTTATCGAAGAAACCGGGGCGGCGCAGCTATACCGCGATGTGCGCATCACCCCGATTTACGAAGGCACCAACGGCATTCAGGCCATGGACCTTGTCGCCCGAAAAATGGCCGATCAGGGCGAGATGGCCTTTCGCTTGATCGAGGAAATCGCCGAAGGGGCCGAAGCCGCCCGTGCCGGTTTCCCCGATATGGCCAACAAGATCTGGGATGCGGCACAGACCCTGCGCGAGGCAACAGAGGTGCTGTTGGCCCAAAACATGCCGGACCGTTTCGCTGGTGCGGTGCCTTTTGCGCGGGCCTTTGCGCGCGTACTTGGCGGGCATTTCCATCTGCGCGCGGCGATGGTGGCTGGCGATGGTTCGCCGCGCGCAGCCCTTGCTGCCGTCTATATGGGCCGTTTGTTGCCGGAATATGAGGCGCTGTTGCGCGAGGCTGCCGAAGGCGGCGCCGGTCTTTACGCCCTGTCGGCCGAGGATCTGGCAAGCTGATGGCCGATCATGCCGGGGCGGTCATTGGGGTGCGAACCCCCTTTTCGACCCCGCCCGAACCGGGGCAGGCGATCGAGGTTGCACGTGGCGTCTTGTGGATGCGCCTGCCGCTGCCGATGGCGCTTGATCATGTCAATGTCTTCGCCCTTGATGACGGCAATGGCTGGACCGTGATCGACACCGGGTTGAACACCCGCAAATCCCGCGAAATCTGGGAGGGGCTTCTGACCGGGCCGCTGGCGGCCAAACCCGTGAGCCGGGTTGTCGCCACCCATCACCACCCCGATCACATTGGCCTTGCCGGATGGTTTCAGGCCAGGGGTGCTGAGTTGGTAACCACCCGGACGGCGTGGCTGATGGCGCGCATGCTGACGCTGGATGTGCAAGACCGCCCCTTGCCCGAAACGCTGGAATTTTGGGGTGCTGCGGGCATGGCCAAGGCAATGCTGGATCAGCGGGCAGGCGCGCGCCCCTTCAATTTTGCCGATGTGGTGGCCCCCCTGCCGCTTGGCTTCACCCGCGTGGCCGAAGGCAGCACAATCCACATGGGCGGGCGTGCCTGGCGCGTGCGTATCGGTGATGGCCACGCCCCCGAACAAGCGACGTTCTGGAGCCTTTCGGACAATCTGGTGCTGGGCGGTGATCAGCTATTGGCGTCTATCTCGCCCAATCTTGGGGTCTACGCGACCGAGCCTATGGCGGATCCGGTTGGCGATTGGATCGCCTCTTGCCAGCGCTTCCAGCCCTATGCCAAGCCCGATCAACTGGTGCTTCCCGGCCATAAGCTTCCGTTCACCGGCCTGCCGCTTCGCCTGAGCCAGATGATCGGCAATCATCACGAGGCTTTGGCGCGGCTGATGGACCATCTTGCCACCCCGCGTAGCGCCGCGGAATGTTTCTTGCCGCTTTTCAAACGGGTGCCGGGCGAGGCCGAATATGGGCTTGCGCTGGTTGAAGCTGTGGCACATCTGAACCATCTGTTGCATGCTGGGCAAATCACCCGGACGAAACGCAATGATGGGACATGGTTGTGGCGACGCATAGAATGACAGATGAGATTATGACTTCCGCCGAGGCGCTGGAAGCCTCGGTTTTGCCGCAGGCCCGTGTGGCGCGCGCCTGCGACGAGCTGAGGCAAACAGCAGAAATGCAGCCCTTGCCAGACAATATTTCGGGCGAAGCCGTCGAAGACAAAAGCCCCGCGCAATGGGCGTATGAGCGTGTAATCCTTTACATCAAGAATTTTGAAGAGCAGTTGGACGACAAGCATGAGGTCGCCATGGGCTTTGCCGGGGGCGGTGCCGGTGTGCTGCAGATCGAAGGGGTCGGTTTTTTCGCCCCGGATATCGTCACCTTTTATGGCCGCGATGAAGGCGGCGCGCGCACCCAGCTTGTCCAGCATGTCAACCAACTTAACGTCATGCTGCGCGCCATGCCCAAGGCCGTGGAAATTGAAGAACCCCGGCGCATTGGCTTTCGCCTTGCCGCCGATATGGCGAAAAAGTGATGCGGTCTGTCGTCGCGCCACCTTGCGCGGCCCTTATCGGGCAGTGACAGGGCGGAACGAATAAGCTACATGGGCAAAAATAGCAGATGCGGAGAAGAAAATGGCCGAACACAAGCATGGCAGCATGAATACCAAAGTTCACGAGCAAACCTTCGCGGGCTTCATTAGCTTTGTGAAATGGGGCGTCATCATATCGATAGCAATTCTGGTCTTCATGGCGCTGACCAACGCCTGACGACACCTGATTTATTGGAAGTGATGCCATGCGCCGTTTGCTGCTGTGTCTGATTGTGCCCCTGTTCCTGGCGAATTGCGCCGAACCCGTCTGGGCACCCGATGAAGCAGTGGCGCGGGCGCGTTATCATTCCGACGAAGGCCCCTCGATCACCTTGTTTACCGTGGTTCGACGGCTGGGCGGAGAGGGCGCGCATTCGGGGTTGATGATCAATGGCAGCCAGCGGGTCATGTTTGATCCCGCAGGCACCTGGCATCATTCGACCGTGCCGGAGCGCAATGATCTGTTTTACGGCATCACGCCGCGCATGAAGAAATTCTACATCGATTATCATGCGCGCGAAACTTACGACGTCTACGAACAGCGCGTCCCGGTCAGCGCCGCCGTGGCCGAGATGGTCATTCAGCGTGCGCAAAGCAACGGCGCGGTGGGCAAGGCGCTTTGTGGCCAGTCGATCAGCAGCATCTTGCGCGGTGTTCCGGGCTTCGAGACCGTGAAAAACACCTACTTCCCCAACAAGATCATGCGGAGTTTTGCGCAATTGCCGGGGGTCGTGACCACCAAGCACACCGACAGCGATTCCGATAACAACCAGGGCGTTCTGGCAACCCAGCTTGGCACCACCGCACCCTGAACAATTGGGCGAAGGCGCCTGATCGTGAACGAACGGCTCTTTGCGAAATCAGCTTAGTCGAATGTGCCGGTTACGCGGCCAAGCAGCATGAAGGCACGTGCGGTACGGGTGTTGGCAAGGGCCACGATGTCTTGATCCGAGGCATTCTTTTCAAAATCCGCCACTGTCTTGTCGAACTGTCGCAAGAAATGATGTGCTGCGTCGCGAAAGATGGTGTCATGGCGCATCCGTCCTGCGGCCAGCGCCAGACAGGACCGATCGCGAACCCCGCCCAATGCTGCAATGGTCTTGCCTCTTTCGCCCGTCGCAAAGCGCCGCCAGATCTCGGGCTTGGCGCGGTCTGCCTTCAGGTCATCCATATAGATGCCGTCTTGCCCCAAAAGCGTCAGCACGTCTTGCGCCGCCCGGATCAGCTTGGCCAATGACCGATCATCAAGCGCGCGGCGCAAAGCGCGGATACTGTCCTTGTCATCCGGGCTGTCGGGAAAATTCAGCGCCCGGATAAAATCGCCAACCGATATCGGGGCGGTCAGTTCTTCTGCCGGCGTGCCAAGAGCCAGTCTTGGCTGTTCATCGCCATTTTCTTGCGACGGGTTCACCAGGGCTGCCTTGCGATCGGCCGAAGGCTGCGTGGCCTCAAAATCGCGGCGCGACGTGAAGGTGGCAACCTTGCCAGCCCCGCCGTTCTGGTGCCCGCTGGCCTCATCCGAATTTTGTCCGCCGGGCATACGTTGAAGCGCATTTTGCTGATCATAGGCCTGACGCAGCGCGTCAATGGCGTGGTGAAGCTCTTGCGCTTCCTGGCGCATGGTGCGCGCGGTTCTTGCCGCCAAAGCGGTCAGCCCGATCACCGCGATAGGCAAGAAAATCGCCACCAGTGCCATGATGAAGCCAGCCGCGCCGCCGCCATTGCCCCGACCCGAAAACAAGAAAAAACCGCCAACCAAAATCAGCCACAAAAGACACACAGCCGCACAAACAACATCGCTTGGATGCAGCTGACGTCTTGCATGCGGCCCCTGAAAAAGGCCGAATTCTGACAGTTTCCCCCAAGGTTTCGTCGGTGTGGGATCGGGCATTGCTCAAATCCTCCGGACCCAGATTAGCAGATTAAATGTAGCGGATATCAATTATTTCGTAGGTTTTTTCGCCGCCCGGCGTACGCACATCGGCCGTGTCTCCGACCTCTTTGCCGATCAGGGCGCGGGCCAGCGGGGATTTGATGTTCAGCATAAAGCGTTCAATATCTGCCTCAGGCTCACCCACGATCTGATAGGTCTTTTCTTCTTCGGTATCGTCATCAAGCACCGTCACGGTGGCGCCAAATTTGATAGAGCCTGAAAGTTTCGTCGGATCGATGACCTCGGCGAAGGACAAAATGCTTTCAATCTCTTTGACCCGACCTTCAACGAAGCTTTGGCGTTCCCGCGCTGCATGGTATTCGGCGTTTTCGGAAAGATCGCCGTGTTCACGCGCTTCGGCAATGGCGCGGATCACCGCAGGGCGTTCCACGGATTTCAGGGCCCTTAGTTCGACCTCAAGCGCGGTATGGCCCGCGCGAGTCATAAGAATTTTTTCCATCAGTGGCCCTGCAGTAATGTTTCGGCAAATTTGCAACGTGCATTGTAAATCCGGGAAGGTGGATGAAAGTCAATAGCGCAAGGTCAGGCAAAAGCGCCAGTCACTTTGCAAACCTGCCTTTCGATCAGGTCGTTGGGGCCAAATGGGCTGGCAATAGGGATATATTGAAACATTGCTGGCCCAAGCGGCTATGCCCGGAGTTATTTTACCCATCAGATGCAGATTTCGCGCGCGGTCGCGGACCATAGCCCTGCGAAGGCCAACACATTGCAGCGCCTGGCGGAAACCTGTGTCGCTATCATTTCCTTCGTGTCGGTTTACACCGGTTCGCAAATCGCGATTTGCCGTTATTTTGCGGTAATGGCGGCGGGGCGTTCAGGCAACATCCATGGCGCAGACTTCTGGCGATTTTGCGGGCGCGGTGGATTGCCTAGGCCCCAAGGGTAAGCTAATTGCTACAGCCGGGCCGGTAGGGTAACGATCTTGCCGAGTGACTGACAGCAGCCCCAAGGGCGGGGGGACGGAGTGATCATGACCGAAGTAACGCGCGAAGCGATGGAATATGATGTGGTGATCGTTGGTGCCGGTCCGGCCGGGCTGTCAGCGGCGATCCGGTTGAAACAGCTTGATCCCGACAGAACCGTCGTGGTTCTGGAAAAGGGTTCCGAAGTTGGGGCACATATCCTATCAGGCGCCGTTCTTGACCCTGCGGGCCTTGATGCGCTGATCCCCGACTGGCGTGAAAAGGGCGCCCCGATCAAGACCGAGGTGAAGAAGGACAATTTCTTTGTTCTGGGCGAAGCGGGCAAGATCCGCATCCCCAACTGGCCGATGCCGCCCCTGATGAGCAATCACGGCAAATATATTGTCTCC
>JBATTI010000123.1:0-4026 GCA_049670445.1 Albidovulum sp.
ATATCGCGGTTGATCAGGCCGACCATGGCCATCATCACCCGACCGCGTTTTTGCGGGTTGGTCGCTCCCCAGGCAACCTGGGCAGCGGCGGCATCGGCGATGGCGGCTGTGGTTTCGGCCGCCGATGCCATCGGGCATTTGGCCTGCACTTCGCCGGTCGCGGGGTTGAAGACATCGGCAAAGCGGCCCGAAGTGCCCTTCACGGGATTGCCATTGATCCAGTGGCTGAGTTCTTTCATGGAAATTCCTCCTGTTTCTGGTGGCACTATAGCCTTGCGGAAATGCGTAAAAAAGAGATATTGCCTCAAAAGTGTTTTGCAAAAATGCAAAGGTAAGGCATGGATTGGGATGACCTTCGGGTGTTCTTGGCTGTGGCGCGCGGCGAAAGCCTTTCTGCGGCGGGGCGTTGGCTGAAGATTGATCCGGCAACGGTGGGCCGCCGCATTGCCCGGCTGGAAGAGGCCATGGGCGCGCGTCTCTTTGCCAAAGGCCCGCAAGGCTATGCGATCAGTGAGGAGGGAGAGCGCTTGCTGGCCCATGCCGAACAGGTGGAAACCGCGATGAAAGGCGCAAGCGATGCGCTGTCCGGTCCGGACGGGTTGACCGGCCTTATCCGCATCGGCGCGCCGGATGGCAGCGCCAATTATCTGTTGCCGCAGGTCCTGGCCAAGATTTGTGATGACAATCCCGGATTGGAGGTGCAGATCGTTGCCTTGCCGCGGATTTTCAACCTGTCCAAGCGCGAGGCCGACATGGCGATCTCGGTCTCGGCGCCGACTGCGGGGCGGCTTTCCGTGCAAAAAATCACCGATTACCGACTGCATCTGGCCGCCTCAAAAACCTATCTGGAGCGAACGGGGCCGATCCTGACGCGCGAAGACCTCAAGGGATGCCGCATCATCGGCTATATCCCCGACATGATATTCGACAAGGAGCTTGATTATCTGGGCGAGACCGGGGCCGATACGGCCACGCTGACATCAAATTCGGTGTCCGTTCAGTTCAACTGGGTCAGAACCGGTGCGGGCGTGGCGATCGTGCATGACTTCGTGATTCCCATGGCCCCCGATATCGAGATCCTGTTGAAAGATGAGATTGCCTTGACGCGGTCCTTCTATCTTATCCGCCATCTGGATGACCGGCGTTCTGACCGGCTGAACCGTTTTGCCGAGGCTTTGACCCAAGGGCTAAGACAAGAAGTGGCGCGCCTTGAAGCACTGACTTGACAGACCCGCCCGGGCAGGGGACGCTGTCGGAAAGGCCCGATCATTCAGGAGGTTGCCATGCAGGTTCATCAAATACTTCGCGCCAAGCCAAAGGCGCGCGTAATCACGGTGCTGCCAGGCTCATCGGTGGCCGATGCCGCGCGGCTTTTGTCCGAACGCCGTATCGGTGCGGTGATCGTGTCGAAAGACGGCGCGCACCCGCTTGGGATCTTGTCGGAACGTGACATCGTTCGCGACATCGGCAGGCGCGGTGAGGGATGTCTTAGCGACACCGTTGAGGCCCTGATGACCCGCAATATCATCGGCTGTGGCCCCAACGATTCAACCGATGACGTGCTTGAAAAGATGACCTCGGGCCGTTTTCGCCACATGCCGGTGCTGGAAGACGGCAAGATGGTCGGGATTATTTCCATTGGCGATGTGGTTGCAGCCCGGATGTCAGAGCTCGCCATGGAAAAAGAGGCCCTTGCCGGGATGATCATGGGCAATTGACCCTGCCGCACTTAGCCCCTTGCAAAACGCGCTGCAATCTTGCCATTTGGCGCCGATAGCGACGGCACGACGGAGGAAAACCCATGCGCATCGGCCTTTATCCGGGCACGTTTGATCCAATCACCCTGGGTCATACTGATATCATTCAGCGCGCCATGGCCTTGGTCGATCGGCTGGTGATCGGGGTTGCCATCAATGGCGACAAAGGCCCGCTTTTTCCGCTGGAAGAGCGCGTGGCAATGGTAAAGGCCGAATGCGCCGGGATCACCGCGATAACCGGCGGTGAAATCATCGTTCATCCGTTTGAGAACCTGTTGATTGATTGC
Source organism: Albidovulum sp. (assembly GCA_049670445.1). GTDB lineage: Bacteria > Pseudomonadota > Alphaproteobacteria > Rhodobacterales > Rhodobacteraceae > TMP-24. The sequence continues at coordinate 2,045 of JBATTI010000123.1, forward strand.
GCGCGCGATGTCGAAGCCTCGGTCATCATTCGCGGGCTGCGCGCTGTTGCTGATTTTGAGTATGAATTTCAGATGGTTGGCATGAACCGCGCGATGGATTCCTCGATAGAGACGGTTTTCTTGATGGCTGATGCCCGCCGCCAGGCGATTGCATCGAAACTGGTCAAGGAAATCGCGCGGCTGGGCGGGGATGTGACGAAATTTGTCCCCCCCGCCGTCAAGACCGCGCTTCTTGAAAAGCTGCGCTAGGGCGCAAAGGCCTTAAAGGTATTTTCCCATCTCAACCGCGGTGTCGGCCATGCGGTTGGAAAAGCCCCATTCATTGTCATACCAGCTTAAGATCCGGCACATTCTGGCCTCGATCACCTTGGTCTGATCCATGTGGAAGATGGATGAATGCGGATCATGGTTGAAATCCGAACTGACATTGGGATGATCGGTATAGCCCAGAATGCCCTTGAGCCGGCCGTCGGCAGCGCTGCGGATGGCGGCGTTGATTTCCTCAACCGAAGTGTCTCTGGCCGCATCGAAAACCAGATCAACCACCGACACATTCGGGGTCGGCACCCGAATCGCCATACCGTCAAGACGGCCTTGCAACTCGGGCAAAACCAGACCCACGGCCTTGGCCGCACCGGTGGTGGTCGGGATCATTGACAAAGCCGCGGCGCGGGCGCGGTACATATCCTTGTGCATCCGGTCCAGCGTCGGTTGATCACCGGTATAGCTGTGAACCGTGGTCATGAAGCCTTTGGTAATGCCGATCGCATCATTCAGGACCTGTGCGACCGGGCTTAGGCAATTGGTGGTGCAAGAGGCGTTGGAAACGATCAGATCATCTTTGGTAAGGGTCTGGTGGTTGACGCCAAAAACGATGGTCTTGTCAGCCCCTTGCGACGGGGCCGAGACCAGCACCCGGCTTGCGCCATTTTCAAGATGCACCGCGGCCTTTTCGCGGCTGGTGAAAATGCCGGTGCATTCCATCACCACGTCAATATGCTGCCACGGCAGTTCGGCGGGATTGCGGATCGCGGTGACCTCAATCGGGCCGCGGCCCACGTCAATGCTTGTGGCCGTGGTCTTGACCTCGGCTGCAAAGCGGCCATGGACGGAATCAAAGCGCAAAAGATGGGCGTTGGCCTCCACCGGGCCAAGATCGTTTATCGCCACAACCGCAATATCGCGGCGGCCGGATTCGATAATGGCGCGCAGTACATTTCGGCCAATGCGGCCAAACCCGTTTATCGCAACCGTTACAACCATGATCCATCTCCCGTGCTGTGGGGCTGGCGCAGATGGCCAGCAAGATGTTAGCGGTAACATCAAAGAACGACGGAAAGGTCAAGCCAAAGTTGGTGATCTAGCGCCAGAAGGCGGCTAAATCGACCAATTCAGTAAGTTTGCGGATCAGGAACATAGATGCGGCACCCTCTTGCAGCCAAAGATCAACTGCGAGTGCCACTATGATGATAATGGCCAAAGCCAGGGCGATACGGTTGGTCATGGGCGGGGGCCAAGGCCCCCAATACTCCTTGTTACAGAAGCCGCCCCATCGCCCCGGCAACATCGGCCATACGGCAAGAAAAGCCCCATTCATTGTCATACCACGCCAGCACCCGCACGGTGCGGCGGCCCACCACCTTGGTTTGGTCAGGGGCAAAGATAGTGGAATAGGGTGTGTGATTGAAGTCAATGGAAACCTTGGGTTCCGGATCATAGGACATGACCATGCCCATATAGCCCGCAGCCGCCTCGCGCACGACCTCATTCACATCGGCGACGGTGACGTCTTTGGACGCGATGAATGTCAGGTCAACGGCGGAAACATTCGGCGTTGGCACCCGGATCGACGTGCCATCAAGCTTGCCTGCCAGCTCTGGAAGCACCTCGCCCAAGGCTTTTGCCGCACCGGTCGAGGTTGGGATCATCGCCATGGAAGCGGCGCGCGCGCGGTAAAGATCCGCATGGCGGCGGTCCAGGGT
>JBATTI010000124.1:0-2803 GCA_049670445.1 Albidovulum sp.
GCGCTGTCGGGGGTAACAGCCGCCGTTGTGGGCGTGATTGCCAATCTGGCCATCTGGTTTGGGCTGCATGTCCTTTTCGCAAGCGTCACATTGCACAGCTTCGGGCCCTTGAACCTGTTGCTGCCCGACCCCAGATCCCTCAGCCTTTTGGCCCTTGCAATCATGCTTGGCGCCGGGGTTTTGCTGTTGCGGCGGCACTGGTCATTGATCGCGGTACTGGCGCTGTCCGCGGTGGCGGGGGCCCTCGGCATGACTTTGGGTTAAGGCAGCCCGCGCAAACCGCAGCAACGCCCACCCTTACCCCTTTTCTTCGTTGCCAAATCGCTTATGGTGAGACAGGCAACAATGAAGAATGGTCCATGTCCCGCAAGATCGATTACGGCAATCTGATGCACCGCGCGATGCGCAGCCTTATCACAGAGGTTCTGAGCGACGTCGAGGCAAACGGCCTGCCCGGCACCCATCATTTCTTCATCACCTTCGACACCCAGCACCCCGATGCGATGCTGGCCGATTGGCTGCGCGACCGCTATCCGCAAGAGATGACGGTCGTGATGCAACATTGGTTCGATGGGCTTGCCGTCGATCCCAAGGGGTTCGCCATAACGCTGAATTTCGGCGATTCGCCCGAACCGCTTTACATCCCCTTCGATGCGATCCGTACCTTCGTCGATCCTGATGTGGAGTTTGGCTTGCGGTTTGAAACCCATGACGCCGATCATGAAGATGACGGCGATGAGGATGACGACAACGAAGCCCCGATGGACGAGGATGTCGAACCCGACACCGAAGAACGTAAAGACGCCGAGGTTGTCAGCCTTGACAAATGGCGCAAGTAGGCCAGAAAACTTGCAGCCTCTGGTTGCAATTGATTGCCAAACCGCCCCAATCGGCCCTATAGCAGCCTCAAGCAAAATCAGAGGCATGGCATGACCAACACGCGTACCGAAACCGATAGCTTTGGCCCCCTGGAGGTGCCTTCCGACAAATATTGGGGCGCGCAGACCCAACGCTCTATCAAGAACTTTCCGATCGGTTGGGAACGTCAGCCCGTGGCCATCATCCGCGCGCTTGGGGTGATCAAACAAGCCTGCGCGACCGTCAATCTTGCCACCGGCGCCATCGACAAGACCGTGGGCGATGCGATTGTGGCGGCGGCGGGCGAAGTGGTTGCGGGCAAGTTCGACGACAACTTTCCGCTGGTCGTCTGGCAAACCGGTTCTGGCACCCAATCAAACATGAACGCCAATGAGGTGATCTCGAACCGCGCGATTGAGATGCTGGGCGGGGTGATGGGCTCAAAAAAGCCGGTCCATCCGAATGACCACTGCAATATGGGCCAATCCTCGAACGACACATTCCCGACCGCGATGCATGTGGCCATCGGCATGATGGCGCGCGATGTACTGTTGCCGGGGCTGGAAAAACTGCACTCAGCTTTGGCCGCGAAGTCATTGGAATTCAAGGATATCATCAAGATAGGCCGCACCCATACCCAGGATGCAACGCCTTTGACGCTGGGCCAGGAATTTGGCGGCTATGCCCATCAGGTGGCCCAAGGCATCATGCGGGTGGAAAAGATCCTGCCTGAGATTTATGAACTGGCCCAAGGCGGCACCGCCGTCGGCACCGGGTTGAACACCAAAAAGGGTTGGGATGTGGCCGTGGCTGGCGAGATTGCCAAGATCACCGATCTGCCCTTCGTGACCGCGCCCAATAAATTTGAGGCCCTCGCGGCCCATGACGCGATGGTGATGTTTTCAGGTGCCTTGAAAACCGTGGCCGCCAGCCTGTTCAAAATCGCCAATGACATGCGGCTTTTGGGCTCTGGCCCCCGCTCGGGTCTGGGTGAGTTGATCTTGCCCGAGAATGAGCCGGGATCGTCGATCATGCCGGGCAAGGTCAACCCCACGCAGGCCGAGGCGCTGACCATGGTTTGCGCGCATGTTATGGGCAATGATGCGGCGGTGGGTTTCGCAGGCTCCCAGGGGCATTTCGAACTGAACGTCTATAATCCAATGATGTCTTATAACGTCTTGCAATCCATGCAGCTTTTGGGTGATGCGGCGGCATCCTTCACCGATAATATGGTGGTCGGAACCCTGGCCAATATTCCGCGCATCGACAAGCTGATGAAGGAAAGCCTGATGCTGGTCACGGCCCTAGCGCCAACGATCGGTTATGACAATGCCACCAAGGTCGCCAAGACCGCGCATAAGAACGGCACCACCTTGCGCGAGGAAGCGATTGCGCTTGGCTTCGTTGATGGCGACACGTTCGACCGTATCGTGCGCCCGGAAAAAATGGTTGGCCCGGAAGACTGAAGGTTGGGGCTGAGGGAACAGGGGCCGATGGCCAAGATCATCAATCTGCGGCAAGCGAAAAAGATGCGAGATCGCGCGAAGAATCGCGTTGAAGGCACTGAAAATGCTGTAAGGTTCGGGCGATCAAAGGCGCAAAGATCACTGGAAAGTGCCCGGCTGGAGAAAGATCAGGCGGGCCTTGACGGCCATAAGCGCGAGCCCGAGGAATGAGCCGGCCGATCAAACGTTCTCTCACCCTGCGCGGGCATCGCACCTCGGTATCGCTTGAGGCTGAATTTTGGCAAGCATTCCGGGGCATTGCAGAGCGTCGTGAAACCACTCTGAACGCACTTGCCGCCGAAATAGACGCCGCCCGCGGGGTCGAAACTGGCCTTGCAACCGCGATCCGCCTGTTCGTGCTGCGCGATCTGCAACGGCTGCTAGCGCCGGGGAAGCACCCTTAGCCGGATACCATCGCGCGCCCGCACGGTCAGATGCGC
>JBATTI010000125.1:0-6138 GCA_049670445.1 Albidovulum sp.
TCTGGAGCTTGAGCGTTGGCGCGCCGCAGGCGTGCGCACCGTTGGCGCCCCACCAGAAGAAACCGCAGCAGCGAAGTAACGCCGAATTGTGCTGCCTGTGAAGACATCTGGCTTGAGCGGGCCAGCCATATCGCTACACATAGGCTGAACTTTTCAAGGAGGATCAATGTGATCCGCTTTTCTGGCTTACTATCCGCGGCCTTGCTGCTCGCACCCGCAGCTTTTGCGGACGAGGTGACAACCTTCACACTCGCAAACGGCATGCAAGGCATCGTGATCGAAGATCACCGCGCCCCGGTTGTCACCCATATGGTCTGGTATCGCGCCGGATCGGCCGATGAAAAACCCGGTACCACGGGGATTGCGCATTTTCTTGAGCATCTGATGTTCAAGGGCACCAAAAACATGGCGCCGGGTGAGCTGTCGCAGGTGGTTGAGGCAAACGGCGGCAATGACAATGCCTTCACCTCCTACGATCAGACCGCCTATTTCCAACGCCTTGCCGCTGACCGGCTTGATCTGGTCATGCGGATGGAGGCAGACCGGATGCGCAACCTCATCTTGTCCGAAGAAGATGTGGCCACTGAACGCGAAGTGATCCTGGAAGAACGCAGCCAGCGCATTGACAGCCAGCCAGAGTCGCTTTTTGGCGAACAGCTAAATGCGGCGCAATATCTGAACCACCCCTACGGCACGCCGGTGATCGGTTGGCGGCAAGAGATGGCAAAGCTTTCAAGGCAAGACGCGCTGGACTGGTATCGGCTTTACTATGCCCCCAACAACGCCACGCTGATTGTCGCGGGCGATGTTGACCCGGCAAATGTGCAAAAGCTGGCCGAAGAATATTATGGCCCGCTGGCCCCATCTGACGGCATCGGCGAACGGCTGCGCCCGTCAGAGCCGCCGCAGCTGGCCGAACGCCGCCTAAGCTTTGTCGATCCCAGATTGTCGCGCCCCTATGTGACCCGCAGCTATCTTGCCCCCGAACGCAACACCGGGGCGCAAGAAAAAGCCGCAGCGCTCACGCTTTTGTCGGCCTTGCTGGGCGGTAACAGCCAGACCTCGCTTTTGTCGCGGGCTTTGGTGTTCGATCAAAAGCTGGCCATCGGGGCAGGGGCCAGCTACCGCGGCACGTCGCTTGATGCCACGACATTCTCACTTTACGCCGCACCGGCACCCGGTGTCAGCCTCGCGGAAGTTGAGGCGGCAATGGACAAGGTCTTGGCGGATTTTCTGGAAGACGGTGTTGATGAAGCGCAATTCAAACGCCTGAAATCGCAATTGGAAGCCCAGCTGATCTACCAAAAGGACGATGTCGGCGATCTGGCCCGCACTTACGGCGATGCGCTGACCTCGGGCCTGACGGTGGCCGATGTTGAGGCTTGGCCCGCCGTCTTGCAGGCCGTCAGCCCCGAAGAGGTGGTGGCCGCCGCGCGCGAAGTTCTTGACCGCCGCCATGCGGTAACCGGCTGGGCGATGCGCAGTGAAACGGAAAAGGTGACACAATGATACGGGCCTTTTTTGTGACACGGGCGTTCTTGGCGGCGCTGATCTGCCTTGTCTTGACCAATCCGGCACTGGCCGAAGTCAAGATAGAAGCGGTCACCTCCCCCGGCGGCATCAAGGCCTGGTTGGTCGAAGAACATGGCATTCCCTTCACCGCCCTTGAAATCCGCTTTCGCGGCGGCACGTCTTTGGATGCGCCGGGCAAGCGCGGTTCTGTCATGCTGATGGCATCGCTTTTGGAAGAAGGTGCGGGCGATCTTGATGCTCAGGGCTTCGCCGAGGCGCGCGAATCCCTGGCAACCCGCATCGGCTTTGATGCCGATGCTGACACGGTTTCGATCTCGGCGCAGTTTTTGACGGAAAACCGCGATGCATCTGTCGAATTGTTGCGCAGTGCCTTGATAGACCCGCATTTCGATCAGACCGCGATCGACCGGGTGCGTGGCCAGATCCTCTCGATCATCGAGGCAAATGCCACCGACCCCAATGAGATCGCGGCAAAGACCTATGATCAGATCGCCTATGGCGACCATCCCTATGGCTCCAGCGACTTTGGCACCGCCGAAACCGTCAACGCGCTGACGCGCGACGATATTCTTGCCGCCAAAGCCGCCAGCATGACCCAAGATCGGCTTTTCGTCTCGGCGGTGGGGGATATCACGCCCGCCGAACTGGGCGCGCTGCTGGATGATCTACTGGCCGGATTGCCGCAAACCGGCGCCGATTTGCCAGGACCCGTGGATGCGGCCTTGACCGGAGGCACCACGATTGTCGATTTCGACACCCCGCAATCGGTGGTGATCTTTGGCCAGCCGGGCGTTCCGCTTGAAGATCCGGATTTCTTCCCGGCCTATGTGCTTAACCAGATCATCGGCGGGCAGGGCTTTACCGCCCGGCTGATGGCCGAAGTGCGCGAAAAGCGTGGGCTGACCTATGGTGTGTCAAGCTATCTTGCCGGACGCGATTATTCCGATACATGGCAAGGCTCGCTCGCCTCGGGCAACAAGACCGCGGCCCAGGCGATCAAGGTGATCCGCGATGTCTGGTCCGATGCGGCCCAAAACGGCGTGACCCAGGCCGAACTTGACGCCGCCAAGACCTATCTCACCGGCTCTTATCCGCTGCGCTTTGACGGCAATGACCGCATTGCGGGCATTCTGGTCTCGATGCAGCTTGATGGCCTGCCGATAGATTACCTCAAGAACCGCAACCCGATCATTGAGGCAGTAACACTGGACGATGTGAACCGCGTTGCCCGCGAACGCCTGACCCCCGATGCGCTGACCTTTATCGTGGTCGGCCGTCCCGAAGGGCTGACGGCCAGCAACTGAGGCGCTTCAACGGTCGGGCGTGGACCAATCGGTTGGGGGAATGTTGCGCCGCCGCAGGCGCAGGGCAAGCCCAATACCGACCCCAACGCTGATTGCGACCGTAAGATCGGCCAGTACCGTCAGGGTAAGGGTCAACAGCAGCAGTAGCCTGTCGGACATGGGGCCTTGCAGATAACCGCGCCATTTATGCGGCTCGCTCATGTTCCAGGCGGTCAGGATCAGCAATCCGGCCAGCGCCGGCATTGCAAGATAGCCCGCAAGCGGTGCAGCCACCATCATCACCGCCAGGATGGTCAGCGCATGCACGATCCCTGCGACGGGTGTTTTCCCGCCGGCACGGATATTCGTGGCCGTGCGGGCGATGGCCCCGGTTGCTGGCAGACCGCCGAACACGGCCGATCCGATATTTGCAAAACCCTGCGCCAACACCTCGGTATTAGAATGGTGGCGATCACCGATCATCCTGTCGGCGACCATTGCGGACAAAAGCGATTCAATCGTCGCAAGAAAGGCGATGATGAAGGCGGATGGCAGCATCTCGGACACACGCGCCAGAGAGATGGCCGGCATAGCAGGCATTGGCAAAGTATGGGGCAGGGGTCCGAAGCGTGAAAAGATTGAATCAACCGGCAAAGCCATCAAGGCAACCGCGGCCGAGGTCAGGCCAACCGCCACGATCAGCCCCGGAAATCTGGGCGCAAGACGTCTGAGCGCAACGATCAAGCCCATCGTCACAAGTCCAGTCCCAAGTGCGGCCATGCTTAGGGTTTCACGCTCGGCCCAAAGTGCGGTGATCTTTTCAACGAAGTCGGCAGGAACGTGGTCAATGGACAGGCCAAACAGGTCTTTCAGCTGGCTGGCGGCAATGATGATGCCAATGCCGATCGTGAACCCATTGATCACCGGCGCGGGAACATAAGCGACAAGATTGCCCGCGCGCAGATAGCCCGCGACCAGCATGATAATCCCGGCCATGAAGGTTGCGAGAATAAGCCCATCATATCCGTGATCGGCTATGATGCCAAAGACCACGACAATGAACGCCCCGGTTGGCCCGCCAATCTGCACCCGACTTCCGCCAAGAAAAGAGATCAGGAAACCCGCGACGATCGCGGTGATCAGCCCTTTTTCAGGCCCCGCACCCGAGGCAATCGCAATCGCAAGACTTAGCGGTAACGCGATCATGGCAACGGTCACGCCAGCGATCAGATCGCCTGTCAACTGATGCCGGTCGTAGCCGCGCAGCGCTGTCAGAAGCGTGGGTTTCATCGGCCGAGTTATTGTGTTGGAAACGAAAATAGCAAGAGAATTGCGTCAACCTGCCTTGGAAACGGCCGCGCCCGCGCTGTTTCTGGGCCAGGCTTGGCTGGCTCGATTGCAATCATGACAATCTTTGTTACCGATTTTGTATCTGGGCCTACGGGGCCATGGCCGAATCTCGTCGCTCATGCTAATTCTGGGGGTATGAACGCCGCACACCCCAATATAGCGCCTGATCGCCCGGTTATCCGCCAGCTTGACGAAGCTGCCGTCAACCGGATTGCGGCGGGTGAAGTGGTGGAACGGCCCGCCTCGGCGGTCAAGGAACTGGTGGAAAATGCGCTGGACGCCGGTGCGCGGCGCATTGAGGTGACCTACGGCGATGGCGGCAAGACGCTGATCCGTGTGGTCGATGATGGCTGCGGGATGACGCCTGAAGATTTGCCGCTGGCCATGGCCCGCCATGCGACCTCCAAGATCGACGGATCGGATCTGTTGAACATCCACACCTTCGGGTTTCGCGGCGAGGCTTTGCCATCCTTGGGCGCAGTGGGGCGATTGACCATCACCTCACGCGCCAAAGGCGGCGAGGCGGCGCAGATTACCGTGGCGGGCGGGCGAATTGATCCGGTGCGCCCCGCCGCCTTGACCCGTGGCACCGTGGTTGAGCTGCGCGATCTTTTCTTCGCCACGCCTGCAAGGCTGAAATTCCTGCGCTCAGACCGGGCCGAGGCGCAGGCGATTGCCGATGTGGTGCGCCGCCTGGCCATGGCCGAACCCTTCGTGGGCTTTACCTTGCGCGATGCAAGCGGCGGCGGCGAGGGCCGGCCGATCTTGCGCGCCGATGCCGAACAGGGCGCCCTCTTCGAGGCCCTTAGCCTGCGGCTGCGGGCTCTCATCGGGAATGGTTTTGCCGATAACGCTTTGCCGATTGATGCCGAACGCGAAGGCATCCGCCTGACCGGCTATGCGGCCTTGCCGACCTATTCGCGCGGGGCGGCGGTTGAACAGTTCATGTTCGTCAACGGTCGCCCGGTGCGTGACAAATTGCTGATCGGGGCCCTGCGCGCGGCCTATATGGATGTGCTGTCGCGCGACCGGCATCCGGCGGCGGTCCTGAACCTTATCGTCGATCCTGAACGGGTCGATGTGAACGTCCACCCCGCCAAATCCGAAGTGCGCTTTCGCGAACCGGGCATTGCGCGCGGCCTTATCGTATCGGCCCTGCGCCATGCTTTGGCCGAGGCGGGCCACCGCGCCTCTTCCACCGTTGCAGGCGCCACGCTTGGGGCCATGCGCCCCGAAGCGGCAAGCGGCCCGCGCATCTATCAGATGGACCGCCCCTCTGCCGGTGCCATGCGCGCCGCCCACCTGTTGCAAGCGCCGCTGGCCGATGGTTTCGCCGAGGCGACCGCCCGCTTTGAACCCACCCCCGCCGCCCCGCTTGATGAAATCGACCAACCCCTTGGCGCGGCGCGCGCGCAGTTGCACGAAAACTACATCATCGCCCAGACCGCCACCGGCATGGTCATCGTCGATCAGCACGCGGCCCATGAACGCCTTGTCTATGAACGCCTGAAAGCACAGCGCGCCGCCAGCGGCATCGCGGCCCAGGCGCTGTTGATCCCCGAGATTGTAGAGCTGTCTGAAACCGACGCCCAACTGCTGCTGGATCACGCCGAAACCTTGCACACACTTGGCCTTACGGTTGAACCTTTCGGCGGCACTTCGGTTGCCATTCGCGAAACCCCGGCGGTCTTGGGGGCGGTGAATGCCGCAGCCCTTATCCACGATATTTTGGACGAACTGCACGATCTTGGCGACAGCCAGCGCCTGCAATCGCGCCTTGATGCGGTACTGTCGCGCATGGCATGCCACGGCTCTATCCGTTCGGGCCGCCAGATGCGGCCTGAAGAGATGAACGCGCTTTTGCGCGAGATGGAGGCAACCCCGCTATCGGGCCAGTGCAACCACGGTCGCCCCACTTATGTGGAACTCAAACTCACTGATATCGAACGGCTATTCGGACGCACATGATCAC
>JBATTI010000126.1:0-1509 GCA_049670445.1 Albidovulum sp.
AGCCGTGGCGCGCGCGCAAAAGCCGGTAAAATTCCGCCGCCTCAAGCCGGCCGTCAAGGGCCGCCAGAACCACCGGCGACAAGACCCCCATCTGTGACAGGGACGAGCCAAGCCTGTGGCCCAACAAGGGGGCCCGCAACAACCGTGCATTGGTGGCGGTAAACCGCTCGGCATGACCGCGGTCCAATGGCTCATAAGGGTCAAACAAGATCGTGACCTGCCGCGCGGCCCGGCTTGCGATGGCAGCATCGCCATATGCCCCGGAAAAATCGCGGTCCCAGGCGATCTTGTAGCGCGTCTCCCAAGGGACAACGTTTTTATCAAGTGTCGATTGCGGGCTGATTGCGACCACTTCGCACCCCGGACTTGCGGCCGCGAAGGCGCAAGCTGCATAGCCCCCCATGGAAGCGCCGTAAAAGGCCACGCGATCAAAACCTTTGAAAAACCCGTCGTTCGCCAGCCGGTCAAACTCGTCCCAAACCCACGGATCTCGGTACCATGTCCAGCCATTGGCCATGACACCCAGCATCGACCAGCCCTGCTTTTCGATAAAGCCGAAGCCCCAGGGGCGGCGATCCTCGCGCTTGCCCATCGCAATATCGAGATTGTCGAACGTCACCACCAGGGTCTTTGGATCACGCGGAATAAAGAGGAATGAATGTTCGGGGCTGTCGCGGTAAAACCCATCAGGCCCGGCCAGATCGCGCGCGATCCCCGCCCAATCTGTGGCCACATCCGCAGCACCGCCTGCATGGCTGCGCCCTTGCGCATTTGGTGTGAAAATCACCCGCGCGCAGGGCCTATCCTCGCTGCCATCGGTCCATAGGGTTTCGCATTGGCCGTAGTCGTTCAAAAACGGATAGCTGCCAGAGCCTTTGCGGATATCGCTGACCATTTTGCTGTCGGCGTGAAAGCAGCGGGCCAGTATCGGCGCAAGATGCTTGACCTTGGCGGCATCCCCGAAGCCATTGAGATTGGCAATAATATCCCACGGCTGCAGATCTTCGGCACGCGACACAATCGTGACCTGCCCCATGTCCATACCCGAGGCTTTCAACGCCGCAAGATAAGGTTCAATCCATTCCGACCGGGTCTTGGGGAACACCCCTTTAGGCGTGATATCGACCAAGTATAGCGCGCAGTCCCAACGTGACATGGCCGCCAGAGCCAAAGACAGCGCATTGCCACCGATATCGGCAAATGTGTCGCGCGGACCCGCTGACAGCACCTCCAGCAAAGAGGCTATTTCATCCGGGTCGGGAACCCTCATTCGCCTGAATCGGGCGCCGGGACCACGGCCTTGCGCACCGGGATCGGGGCATCCAGCGGGTCAATCTTGTGCTTCTTCAACAGCTGCCCGATAAGACTGCGTGGCTTTGGCACCCCGTCGAATTTATCGACAATCCGCGCGCGCATCCGGCGTCCATAAAAATGGATCGAATAGGTTTCTTCGGTCACGAATGGCGCCGGATCAAGACCGGGCCGCAGCATCAATGCCCGTTCTTCATA
>JBATTI010000127.1:0-4601 GCA_049670445.1 Albidovulum sp.
GCGGCCGCATCGCTGACCTCGCCCCATTCGGCATGCATCTTATGGGTGGTGACGTCATCCACCTTGACCGGCAAGAAGGTGCCGGCCCCGACATGCAAGGTCACATGGCTGAAGGAAATCCCCTTGGCCGCAAGGGCCGCCAACAGATCATCATCGAAATGCAAGCTGGCCGTGGGGGCGGCCACCGCGCCGGAATTGCGCGCAAAAACGGTTTGGTAATCGCTGCGGTCCTGCGCATCCGGGGGGCGCAAGGCGGCAATATAGGGCGGCAGGGGCATGTCGCCCGCGCGGGCCAGGGCCGCGTCAAAATCCTGCCCGCTTTGATCAAATGCAATCACCATCTGGCCCCCGGCAATCGCCATCACTTCGCCCGAAAGATCCGCCGAAAAGCGGATCACCTCGCCTACTTGCAGCTTGCGCAATGGCTTGGCCAAAGCCGCCCAGCCGCCATCCGCGCGGGGTTCAAGCAATGTCACTTCAATGCGCGCCGCAACCTCGCCCTGCGGGGTCGCACGCCGCCTTGTGCCTGAAAGCCGCGCCGGGATCACCTTGGTGTCGTTCAAGATCAGCCGGTCGCCGGGCCGCAAGATCTGCACCAGATCGCACACTTGCCTGTCGTTGATGCCGCCCCCTTCGGCCAAAAGCAAACGCGCCGCACTGCGCGGGCGCACCGGGCGCGTCGCGATCAGCCCTTCGGGCAGATCAAAGTCGAAATCATCAAGTTTCATGGCTCTATCGTCGGCGGGGCTTTGCGAAACAGGTTGCGAAACATCCCCGGCGTCAGGATTGACAGCGGATTGACCGATACCTTGGTCGCTTCCTTAGTGCCGGTCAGCCGGTAATTGAAGCCGAAAAGTCCGTCGCGTTGCCGCGAAAAAATCTGCCCGACCCCGTTCAACACATAAATCGGTGAAATCACCCCCTGAAAATCAAGCTGCCCGTTGCCCAAGCCGTACACCCCCGCCGCCGACACCCCCAAAGCCGCCCCCACGGCCGAGCCTTCGCGGATTTCAACCGCGTCGGGGGTCAGGCGAAACTTGCCCGCGACATCGGAAAACACGATGCCCGTGCCCTGCAGCTGATTGATCAGGCCAACCACCGATATCGCGTTCAAGAGGCCCGCAAGTTCAGGCGCATTGACAACCCGGATGCCCGTGATGCCCAGCGTGCCGTCATAGGTGCCCTCGCCCCCGACCGGACGCAGATCAAGCGATAACACTCCGCCGCGCCCGCTTTCATAAATCCCTGCCGCCGCCATCGCCGCACCCGCATCATTGCTGCGCAACCGAAATGCGCTGCGGCCAGAGGTGGAAGGCTCCATCCGGCCGGTGATGGCAGCACCACCGTTCACATTTCCGCTGAAATCACCGCGCATCCCGCCATTGCTGGAAAAACTGCCGCGAAACCCGGTCAGCCGAATGCTGTCGCTGACCCGCAATTGATCCAATGCGACCTCCAGCGGGGCGGCATCGTCGCCCGCGCCGCCGGGCGGGCCAAACCGGGCGCGGCGCAGATCCACCCTGCCCGCGGTCACATCAACCGCCACGGCGCGCCCGGCACCGCGCCCGGTCAGGGTGATATCGCCGTCAAACCAGCCATCAAGGCTGGCCCCGGTAAATTCCGCCCGCGCAAATGCGCCGGCCTCTGTCAGGACGATCTTGCCCGGTGCCTTCAGCCCCGCCGCCTCCAGCGAAAACCGGTCAATCCGGGCGGGCGTGCCAAACTGCCCGGTGACCTCCAGCTTGCCCGATTGCCCCTTAGCCTTGGTCCATGACACTTCGGGGATGCGCATGGCAGCCCCCACCAGATCGCTTTCAAGCCGGAATCTGGGCTGCGTATCGCGCGCCAGATCAAGGGTGAACACCCCTTTTGCTTGTCCGGTGATGGCCCCGTCGGGCAAGCTGATCGCGAAGGTTTCAAGCGTCTTTGGCGAAATCTCGATCACGCCGGTCACTTGACTTTTGCCCTTCGCCTCTGGCCCCAAGGCCTGGCTCCACCCTGCCGTCAGCGGCACATCGTCAAGCGTCGCGGCCCCCGAAATCTTTAGCGTTGCGGGATCTGCCGTGACATCAAGTTCATCCGCCCTCAACACCCGGCCCTTGACGATCTGGTCGGTCCAGACATCGCGCAACTTGCCCTTGACCACATAGCTTACATCACCTGGTTTCAAATCCTTGATCAGCTTCAGCCGCAGCTTTGCCACGATATCGGCCCGGCCCTCGGCCAGATCGACCGGCTGGCCTGCCTTGCTTAGGAACCGAAAGGGCGGCTCGTCCAGTATCGCCAGTGCCGCGGTGACAGAGCTTTCGCTTTTCAGGGTGATTTCTGCATTCGCGGGGATGACCCTTATATCGGGCACTTTGATGACAGTGCCCGCCACATCCAAAGACCCGCCGCGCGGTGCGCGCACCTGCCCCTTGTCGACCACCAATGTGTAGTCATAATCCTCGATCGTCGCATAGCCGGATCCATCGACAATCGGCGGCAAGGTCTTGAGAAACTTCACCTCGGCACCGCGAAACTGATAGCCAAGCGCCAGACGCGGCTCTGCGCCGGGGCGCAGGCGCAAGGCGGCTTTCACATCGAACAATTCGCCGGTTGCGACGTTTTCTTGTAACCACAATCGGGTCTTGGGCACGGCCGAAAGCGGCCAGAGCGTCAGCAACCGCTCTGTCTCGATCGCATCTATCGCCACGTCAAGCGCCACGGCCCAGCCCTCGGCCTCGGCCGCCACTTCGCCTTGCGCGCTGATCTTGTGGCCACGATCCACCAGCACCAACTGGCCAAGGGTCAAACGAAAGGGCGCCAGTTCAAGCTTCAGATCAAGCCAGCCTTCGTTGAAGGTGACGGCAGTGGCAAAAAGCCCCTCGGGGTCGGCCTCAAGCTCGCGCAGCTGGACCTGCCCGACCAGGGTATCGGGCACACCGCCGTCGGGGCCGGACAGATAGGCTTTGCCCACCGCCTTGGTGCGTAAGGCGGGGCTGTCAATGCGCAGATCGCGCAATGTCAGCTCTGAGGTTGCGGGATCGAAACTCAGGCCAAGATGGGCGCTGTCAAAGGCGATGGGCCGGGTGTCCTGGGTGGGGCGCAACGCACCCGCCGCCAGATCAAGATCGGCTTCAAGCGGTTCAAAGCGGCCTTGCGCGGAAATGCCGGTGCTGATGCTGCCTGAAATGGGCGCATCAATCGCCCCCAGCCACGCAAGCGCCGGCAGATGCCCGGCAAGATCACGGGCCGACACCTGCGCCACTTGCGCATTCACCCTGGTGGCCCCGGATATCTTGTCAGCCGTCAGCGCGAAATTCGCCCGCGCCAAGGGCAGACCGCCGCCCTCTTTCGCCAGCCTAAGCTGCGCGTCGCGGGGCATCTCCAACCCGGTCTGGCCGGAAAGATCAAAGCTTACATCCACGGTTATTTTTTGGTCATCCTGGGCCAGCGTCAAGGCGCTGTCGCGGATCGTCCAGACCTGACCACTGCGCGCATCATCCCAAAGCACATCCAGCCGCGTGACCTTGATAGAGGTGATGCCGCTTAACACCGGCAGGTCGAACGCCCGCCGCACGCTGTCCAAAATATCCACAGGCCGGAACGACTTGCCCGAAAAGCCGGTCGCCCCCGGTGCAATCTCAAGCGCTCCGTCGCGGCCCCGGCGCAAGGCCACGCGCGCGCCGTCCAGCGCAAACCTTCGCGGCTGCAACTGGCCCTTGAGCAAGGCCCCCGCATCCAGCGTCGTGCGCAATGCGGTGATCTGCGCAAGTTCGCGCCCGGCGGGCGATTTCAGCGTCACATTGCGCCAGCGGATCTGCGGCAGGAAATCCTGGCTCACGACCAGTTCCGCACTGCCAACCGTCATCGCCGCCTGCCCGCCAAGGGCCTTGTTGGCGCGCGCCTCGATCCGCGAGACGGCAAATTCCGGCAAGGCGATGCTTCGCCCGCTTAAGCCAAGCCCGACAAGCACGATCGCCACAAGAAGAATTGCAACACCCAAGACAAGCCCGGGCACAAGCCCGCGCTGGACCGACCCGCCGGTCTTTTCCGTGGCACTTGACCCGGCGCTGGCGTTATTCTTCTTGTTCTTGACCATTGGTGATCAGTATTAACCTTCTGCCATGGCTCGCAGGCCCCATCATCCCTTTATCTTTGCGCGCAGAAGAATAAAACTCATTGCTGGACCCAAAGGCAAAGGATTGCTTAACCATGCTCACAATTGGCGCGACCGCACCAGATTTCACTTTGCCGCGCGACGGCGGCACAACTATAACGCTGCTTGGCCTTCGCCCGAAAAAGGTTGTGCTTTACTTCTACCCAAAGGACGACACGTCCGGCTGCACCACCGAAGCCCTTGATGTCACACGCCTTGGCCCGGATTTCGACGCGGCGGGCGCGGTGGTGATCGGCCTGTCCAAGGACAGCGTCGCCAAGCATGACAAATTTTGCCAAAAACATGGCCTGGGCGTTATTCTTGCCTCGGATGAGGCGGGCGATACTTGCGAAACCTACGGCACTTGGGTCGAGAAAAGCATGTACGGCAAGACCTACATGGGCATTCAGCGCGCCACCTATCTGATTGATGGCAAAGGCCAGATTGCCCACGTCTGGCC
>JBATTI010000128.1:0-6459 GCA_049670445.1 Albidovulum sp.
TCCCCCGAAATCACCCCCCCCCAAAGCGTTATGGCTTTGGGCCGCAATCACCTGACGCTGCCTGAAATCAAAGATCTGGGCATGTCAGGTAACGCTTGATGCTTCAAGGTTGTGTCGAAACGCTCTAGTCGTCGGCAAAGATCCCGGGGCTTGTCTCGGCGCCATCATCATATTGCGACAACCATTCGATGATCTTCGGCCGGTTGTCGATGAAACCCTTGTAGGTCGCCAGTTCCGCAGGCAGATCACGGATCACACGGTGAAAGCGACGCCCCCATTTGGGCACGGTGACCAGTTCACCCAGCTTGATCAGATAGCAACGGATCGGAAAGACCAGCGCATTTGAGCGTGGCAGGCGAAAGAAGGTCTGCAGCTCGACGCGCAGATGCATCTTTTCGGCCATGTTTTCCATGGTCAGATCTTGCTTCATCACCCCCCATTTGTGGTAGTTTTCGGGGCTGGTGTCCAACAAAGGATTGACCGTCATGGTCCAGTTCAGACGCCGCGCGGGCGCGCCTTGCTGAACGTTCAGCAAGAACTTCAAGGCCCGCACGAAAATCCCCATCTCATGCGCCTTGGGCACCGGGGCGTGCCATTCGAAAAAGTTCATGCCGATGTCGAAATCCAGGGACCAGTCGGCCTGGGTCGTCACCATCCCCGCATCCATCCACAGGTTATCGTCGCGCTGATCAAGCACGGCAAAATCTCCCTGGGTCTGGCGGGTGATATATTCCATGGGCCCGTAGGGCAGTGTGGCTTCATCCAGAAAGGTGAATTTCTGATCAATCCCCAAAGGCCGGTTGATCCAGTGCCAGTTGTTGCCATCGCGGGTCAGGGTGAACAGATCGGGGTATTCCTCGGCCTTCGAAACCATGATCAGCTCCAGCAGATCCCAGCCTGCCAGCGTCATATGCGGCAGGGACTGACAACGCAAAGGATCTTCGGCAAGCACCTTGGCGCGGTCCGCCATTTCCGAAACGTAATGTTCATCCACATCAAAGGTCCGCTCAAACACCGAGCCGGGCCGGTAGCTTTTATGCGGCTCCATATTCACCGAATACATGTAGCTGTCTTCGTGGAACGGAAAGGGAAAGCGCTTGATCGCCTCGGGCGAATTGCGAAAGGTGAAATCGTCGCGGAAGGTTTCGTCGCGAAAATTGATGGTCATGAAAACCTCCTATCGGTCCAGCACAAGGGTCTTGCCCTCGAACCGCGACACACATGGCATGATCTTTTTACCGCTGGCATGCTGTTCTTCGGTCAGCCAGTGGTCGTTATGCAGGAATTTGCCGTCATAGCCGATGACATCGGTCTCGCATTGCCCGCAGGCCCCGCCCCGGCACAGATAGGGCGCATCGACGCCCGCCGCCTCGATCGCCTCAAGCAGGCTTTGATGTTCGCCAACCTGAATAACCTTGTTTGACACGGCCAGCTTGACCTCGAAGGGCTTGCCCGAGGGTGGTGCGAGAAATTCTTCGTGATGCACCGCCTCGCGCGGCCAGCCAAGGCTTTCGGCCTTGCCGCGCACCCAATTGATCATGCCCTTGGGACCGCAAACATAAAGATGGGTGCCAAGTGGCTGACCATCCAGCAGGTTTTCCAGATCAATCGCCTGCTTTTGATCGTCATGATAGATATGCACGCGGGTCGGATATGCGGCCAGAAGCGTTTCGGCATAAGACCCAAGCGCCGCCGTGCGCACCGAATAATGCAGCTCGAAATTGCCGTTCGACGCGGCAAGCTGTTTGATCTGCGCCAAAAACGGCGTGATGCCGATGCCGCCCGCAATCATCAGATGCTTTTTCGCCCGCAGATCCAGCGGGAAAAGATTGACCGGGTTCGAGATCACCATCTTCATGCCGGGCTTGACCTGCTTGTGCATGAACAAGGATCCCCCCCGCCCGGCGTCGTCGCGCCGCACCGAGATGGTATAGGCGGAGCGATCGGCAGGATCGCTCATCAAGGAATAGGGGTTCAGGCGGGTGATACCACCATCTTGCATCTCGACCACGGTATGGGCACCGCCGGAGAATGTCGGCATGAGGCCGCCATCGTTACGCGCAAAACGAAAGCGGGTGACAAGATCGTTGACAGGCACCACATCGGTGACGGTGACGGCGATTTTTTCGGTTCCTGAACTCATTTGAAACGCTCCACGGCTTTGGGGACATTACCGGGATCTTCGGCATCGACCCGCACGCCCTGAAAGGCGGCGATGCGGCGCGACTAATGATCGCGCACAAAAAGGTTAAGCCCGCAATGCGCGCATTGGAACGGATCGGTCGTCACATCTTCGGTGATGCCCTTGCAATGCACACATTGCATCCGCCGCGCGGTTGATCCGCGATGTTCGGTCTGGATGGCAGAATGCGGGATACCGGCGTTGGTCGCCTCCAGCATGGCTTGGCCCATCAGACTTTCGGTGCCCGAAAGGTATACCTGCAACCCCATATGCGCATCCGACAAGACCCGGCGCAGACGCGGTACCGACGCTTCATAACTGGGCCCGGTGTAGAATTGCGCGGGGCGCAAGGATGAAAGCGCGCCTTTGTACTTATCGCCCGTTTTCCTGGGGATGTAGATGATATGCGTATGCGCAAACATGCCAGCAGGTGCCGCCTTGGCCAGATCGAGGATCGCCTCGGCGCCCTCGGCATCGGCGATCATCAGATGCGCCTTGCCGGGCCGGGGTTCAAGCGTGCCGTAAACCGGGCGGCTTTTGATAGATGGTTCAAAGACTGTCTTGGACATCAAATGGTTCGTCCCTGTTCAGGTCTGAGGTAATGGGCGTGCCAGGTTTCGGGCACGCCCTTTGGCATTAACCCTTGACCGTGCGCCGCTTCTTGTCGGGGTCAAAGAAGGGCATGGAATGGGCCACACATGCAACCCCGCCCGAGGCGTTTTTGACCGTCATCTTGACGCCGTCCACCGCACAATCAACCGGCATCCGTGCGATCCCGACGTTTTGCTTGTTCAGCGGTGAATACATCCCAATGGTCACCACACCGACCTGCTTGCCATCTTTCATCAATGGCGCGCCTTCTTCGGCGGGGGTCGTGCCTTCCAGCAAGACGCCGTAGATCTTGAAGCGTTCGTGCCCCTTCAGGCGGTAATGCTCCTCCGCGCCGCGAAAGCCGGTTTTGCCGGGCGATACGGTGAAATCAAGCCCAAGCTCCCAAAGCGTGTCGCCCGGACCTTCGTTTTCAAACGGATACATTTCCGAATTGTCGAAGGGGAAGAACAACAAATAGCTTTCGGCGCGCAGCATATCGAGGGTGGTAAAGCGGCATGGGATGATGCCCATGGATTTGCCTTCATCCAGGATACGGTCCCAGATTGCGGGGGCGTCTTGCCCACGGCAAAAAATCTCATACCCGCGTTCGCCGGTATAGCCGGTACGCGAAATCATCACCGGTTTGCCGAACAATGATGTCTGCATATGGCTGAAATAATTGAGATTGCGAATGCCCTCGACGTGCTTTTCAAGGTAATCCACAGCCAGCGGACCTTGCAATGACAAGTCGTGCAGATTGTCGTCGAAACGGACAGACACATCGCGGCCCGTGGCAGCCATGGTCAATTGTTCATGTGCGCCGCCTGACCCGTGCACAACCATGAAGCTGTTGGGGCCCATGCGGTAGATGACGCAATCATCTATGAACTTGCCCGCGTCATTCAACATACAGGCATAGACCGAACGCCCCGGCATCAGCTTTTCGATGTTGCGCGTCGTGGCGCGCTCAATCACATGCAGTGCTGCCGGGCCACTGATATGGACCTTTTTGAGGCCCGAAACATCCATCAGACCGGCCTTGGTGCGGATCGCCATATATTCGGCGACCGGATCGCCTTTGGAATAAGACCATGCGGTGCCCATGCCGCTCCAATCTTCAAGATTAGAGCCGAGCGCACGATGCCGATCACCGAGGGTCGAGAATCTCCAGGAATTGGTCATGTTATCTCCCTATCATCTGTTTTTGATTTGGGCGCAGTCTGGGATCATCGCGCGTGAAAATCAACGCCCTTGTGCAACTTTTTTTCCTCAGAGGGATAATTATTTCCTGTATCCCGCTGGTTTCGGATGATGAAAAGGGCAGCAGGTGCCGCCCTTTTCAAGCTTGATTGAAACGCCCCAGTCAGACCGGCAAGACGAAGAACCAATTGGCCCACAAGACGACCGAAGCCCCGCCAGCCAGCGCCAGATAGGGCAGCATGCCCGCTTTGCGTTCGCCAAGGTCGCCGTTCTTCAGACCCAGATCCTCCATCGCTTCGGGGGGGAACTTGCCGCCGTCCTGAACGTAATGCCGGTACATGAATACCGGAATGATCAGGGCGGCAAAGAACGCCCCCGACCACAAGGCGTTCTCATAGCCCCAGACCTTGGCACCTGCCCCAAGCAACAGCGCATTCACAAAGGCAAGGCAGGTGTTCAGACCGATCAGCGCCGTCGGTGCCTTCCACGGGCGGTGGACATGGCCCGAATCAATCCGGTGGATCCAGCCGGCATTGAGGTTGAGGAAGTTGAAGGTCAGATAGCCGACGTTTGAAATCGCCAGAACGTAGAAATACCCGCCCGCATCCGAGGCCAGCGCCAGCAGGATAAGATTGAAGCCAAGATCGGTCCACATCGCATTTGTCGGCGCACCATGGTCATTCACATGGCTCAGGTATTTGGGAAGCCAACCATCGCGCGACCCTTGGTAAAGCGTGCGCGACGATCCCGCCATCGCGGTCATGATCGCAAGGAAAAGCGCCATGATCATCAAGATGACGAAGATCTGGGTGATGACATTGGAAGAACTGACCATGCCCCCAAGTGCAGCAGCGATGCCAGAGCCATCAACGATGCCCGCATCAAGCATGCCCTCTTGCCCCAAGACGCCCTGAAACGAGAACGGGATGAGGAAATAGAACAGGCAACACAACAGGCCCGAATAGAAGATCGCCTTGAAGGTGTCTGTCGCCGGGTTCTTGAATTCGGCCGTATAGCAAACCGCCGTCTCGAACCCATAGGTTGACCATGCCGCGATATAAAGCGCGCCCAGAAACAGCGTCCAGCCGCCAAGATCCCATGCGCCGCTGATACCGGAATAGGATGCCGTCGGCGGGACGATATCGGTGACGTTCATGCTGTCGATGGACCCCGACAGGATCGGCACCAGCCCAACCAGCAACAGCGGGATCAGCACGATGATCGCCATCCATTTTTGCGATTTCGCGGTCGAGGCGATGCCCCGGTGCTGGATCGCGAAGATGATCAGCATCAAGACCGAACCGATCACGAAGGTCGAGTTGAAGTGCAATGTGCCAAGCCCGGGGATCGTCAGGTTGAACGCCTCCCACACCCGAAAGAAGGGGGTAAGGGCGGCAACCCCATCGGCAGAGGCAACAGCGGCGATGGCGTCTTCGGCAGAGGTTCCGGCATTGGCCGCGATGTAATCCACGACAGAGGCGGTTTCGGCCGTGTAGCTGGCCGCATTGGCCGTAACCCAATCCAGCACCGCCTGACTTTCCGCCAGCGGTATCGGGAACAAGGCATTAAGGATATAGCCCGCCGCAATCGCGCAGCCCAAGGACAGCACCGGCGACCAGGCGAACCAGTTACACCAGACCGACAAAGGCGCGATCACCTTGGAATACCGCAGCCAGGCCGTCGCACCATAGATCGAGGCACCGCCGGATTTGTTGGAAAACATCCCGGCCATTTCCGCATAGGTGAAGCTTTGCAAAAAACCCATGATCATCGAGATGATCCAGACCAGGAATGCCGCCTTACCGGCCACCCCCGCAATTCCGCCGATCGAGAAAAGCACCAAAGGCGGCACACCCGCCGCAACCCAAAAGGCGCCTTTCCAGTCCAGCGACCGGTGCAATTCACCGGAGCTTTGTTCAGATGACATCCATCGTCCCTCCCTGTCGCGCGCTGACCGGATTTGTTCCTGAGCGCAGTTTTTTTCCGCCACGGCTTCAATAGGAATCGCTGGCTTTGAGACCTGGCGTGGCGCGACGATAGGCAGAAGTTTTTTTTCTTAAAAGGAATATTTTTTTCTTTTCTTTCATGTCAGCGCAAACATCAGGCAGCGCTTCAGAAAAGTGTTATTTTTCAATTTGTTAAGGAAAAAAGCACCGCGCAGAAACACTCATACGCGCCAATCAAACGCCCATTTTTCCGCGTAAAATTCGCAAAATTGCGGCGCCCAGGCGCCCCAAGACCCGGTTTTTCACGCCAAAACCAGACGATCAGCGCCGAGGTGGCGTCGTAGCCCATTGATTAGCGGTGATATTTTCTTTGAAAATGAAACAATTTGACAAATTGCCACATCCAACCTCTACCATAGGGCAAAAATTATCACTGCGGGAGAACAGTCCCGCTTTTAACGGGGGAGACGCGAAGTGGACGGAAATCTTAACGCACTAACGACCATATTCACCGAGTTTTATTACTGGGTGACGGTCGTG
>JBATTI010000129.1:0-2726 GCA_049670445.1 Albidovulum sp.
TATCAATGACGCTCACCTCATTTGGTGCAATCGCGGCACCCTATGCGGATTTCGTGATTGATGCGCGCACAGGCCAGGTGCTGCACGAAAAGAACGCCGATACCCGCCTGCACCCGGCGTCTTTGACCAAGATGATGACGCTTTATATCGCTTTTGAGGCGATAGAGCATGGCGAGATTTCGCTTGATACCATGGTCACCATATCAAAATACGCCGCAAGCCAGCCGCCATCGCGCCTTGGGTTGAAGGCGGGCCAGCGGATCGCCTTGCGCTACCTCATCCGTGCGGCTGCCATCAAATCGGCCAATGATGCGGCTGCCGCTATCGGCGATGCCATCGAAGGGGATCGCGCGGGCTTTGCCAAGCGCATGAACCGCACCGCCAAAATGCTTGGCATGAACAAGACCACTTTTCAAAATGCCAATGGTCTTACCGAAAAGGGTCACCTCTCGACCGCGCGGGATATGACCACGCTGGGGCGGCGGGTCTTTTACGACTACCCGCAATATTACAACCTCTTCTCGCGCCGCAGCGCGGATGCCGGCATGGCCACGGTCAATTCGACCAACCGCCGTTTCCTTGGTGCCTATGAAGGTGCCGATGGCATCAAGACGGGGTATACCAATGCGGCTGGCTTCAACCTTGTGGCCTCGGCCAAGCGCGGCAACAAGCGGGTGATCGCCACGGTATTTGGCGGCACCTCCACCGCGCAGCGCAATGCGCGCGTGGCCGAACTTCTGGATATGGGCTTTGGCAAGGTGCCAAACCGCGTCAAGGAAAAGCCCCCGGCGACCGTTGCCTATCTCGGCAGCCCCGGCGAAGACGAGCCGCCCGAAGATTTTCTGGCCAATGCGGTTGCAGGCAGCGTCAACACGGATGCACCGGCGGCCGGAAAAATCCTGCGGCTGAACGTGGCTGTCGCCAAAAGCCTGCGTCCGCGCGGCCGCCCGGATGCACCGGCCTCTGAAGACAGCCAGCCCATGATGATGGCCGAAACCACCCCTGCGCCAGCCCCCGAAGCGGCCGCAACCGAGGCCACCGATGCGGTCCTGCTGGCTGATGCCGCCGAAATGGTGGCCGCCACCGATGATCTGATGGCCGCGATCGAAAGCGGGGTCAATCTGGCCTTGGCCGATGTCGACGAGCCGGGCGAGGAAGAGGCCACGGGCTTTGTGCAAACAACCCCTCCTCAGCCTGAATCGCTGGCCCTCGCAGACGCCGGTCCGGCGGTTGATCCGGCGGTTGATCCGGCGGTTGATCCGGCGGCCGATCCGGCGGCTGCCGCGCCTGTGGTTGAACCGACGGTCATCGTTTCCGCATCTGCATCAGCCCCGGCCAGCGCCCCGCGCCCGCAAACGCGCCCGTCAGCCAACCCGACAGCAGAATTGCCCGCCGAAACCCCGGCGCTTACCGAGGTGGCCTTGGAACCGGCCGCCGCTGACGCCGGTGCAGCCTTGGCTGACGCCGCCCCAGCAACCGCCGCCCCTACAACCGCCGAAGCGGCCACGCCCGAAACCGCCGAAATCGCGCAGACGGAGACGGCTGTGGCAGATACGGTTCTGGCAGATACGACTCTGGCGGATACGACTCTGGCGGATACGGTTCTTTTGGCCAAACCTGACGATCAAGCCACCGAGACGGCAGCCGATCCGGCAGCCCAGGAAATCGTGCTGACTGCCCAATCCGCCGTCGAGGCCGCAGAAGCCGAGCAAGAGGTGGTGACCAAGGTTTCAACCTCTGGCGGGCGCGGCTGGGGCATCAATGTAGGTGCGTTCCCTTCGCGCTTCACCGCAGAGCATCAGTTGCTGCGCACGGCATTGGTGGAAATGGGCACGCTCAATGACGCCCAGACCGCCGTGCGGCCACGCAAAGGCGCGTTCGAGGCGAATTTCGTCGGGCTTTCCCAGGAAACCGCTGAAATGGCATGCCGTCGCCTTGCCGCACGCGGGACCGAATGTCTGGTGCTGAACCCCGGTGCCTGATGCGTTGGGGGCCTGATGCGTTGGGGGCCTGATGCGTTGGGGGCCTGATGCGTTAGGGGCGGGGATGATCGTCCCAGTCATTGCGCAAGATCCGCTCTCCGTCGCCCTTCGGATCGTCGAATTGCCGCGCTTTCAGCGCCCATAGGAAGGCTGCAAGCCCCAAAGCCCCAAGGCCAAGCGAGATCGGGATCAGATAGATCAGCATCTCCATCGCATATCCCCTATTTCAGACGCATGGCGTTCAGCGTGACACTCAAGGACGATGCCGACATCGCCAGAGCCGCAATCAGCGGCGTGACCAGACCCGTCAGCGCCAAAGGCACGGCCAGCAGGTTATAGCCCAGCGACAGTGCGAAATTCTGCTTGATCCGCCGCCGGGCCTGCACCGCGATGCGCCGCGCCTCGGCGATCGGGGCCAGATCCTGACCCAAAAGCACGATGTCCGAGGCCACGCGCGCGGCCTCAAGCGCCGACGCGGGCGAGATGGAGACATGGGCAGAGGCCAGCGCCAATGTGTCGTTCAGCCCATCCCCCACCATAAGCACCCTTGCCCCCGAACCGGCCAGATCGGCGATCACGGCGGCCTTTTCTGCTGGCAGCAACCCGGCGCGCCATTCCGCAATCTCAAGCCTATCGGCCAAATCACCCACCGGGCCTGCGGTATCGCCTGAAAGCAGCATCACCCGCAGCCCTTGCGCCTTTAGCGCACCAACCGCCGCGGCGGCCCCAGGGCGCAATGCGTCG
>JBATTI010000130.1:0-4446 GCA_049670445.1 Albidovulum sp.
CATCCGATCGATGACGCCGATCTGATGACCGACCTTTTGTCAAAACGTGCCGGCCGCAAGGTCGAGGTGTCGGTTCCCCAGCGCGGTGAAAAGGCCGAACTGGTCGAAAACGCCGCCCGCAATGCCCGCGAAAGCCTTGCCCGCAAGATGAGCGAAAGTGCCGCCCAGTCGAAACTTCTTGAAAGCCTCGCCGAAGCCTTCGATCTTGAAGCAGTCCCGCAACGGGTCGAGGTCTATGATAACTCGCATATCCAGGGCGCCCATGCGGTTGGCGGCATGGTGGTGGCAGGCCCCGAAGGTTTCCTCAAATCCCAATACCGCAAGTTCAACATCAAATCCGCCGCTGGTGCCAACAGCGACGATTTTGGCATGATGAAAGAGGTGCTGACCCGCCGTTTCGAACGGTTGCTGAAAGAAGACCCCGACCGAACCTCCGGCGTTTGGCCCGATCTGTTGCTGATCGACGGCGGGGCAGGGCAGGTGTCTGCCGTCCAGTCGATTCTTGAGGAGTTGGGGGTAGAGGATGTCGCAATGGTCGGCGTGGCCAAAGGCATCGACCGCGATGCAGGCAAAGAAGAATTCCACCGCCCCGGCCGCCCCGTCAAGGCGCTGCCCCATAACGCCCCGGTGCTTTACTTCATTCAGCGCCTGCGCGATGAGGCCCACCGCTGGGCCATCGGGGCGCACCGCGCCAAACGCGCCAAGACCGTGGGCGCCACGCCGCTTGATGATGTACCGGGCGTCGGCGCTGCACGCAAACGCGCCCTTTTGGCGCATTTCGGCAGTGCCAAGGCCGTTTCGCGCGCCGGGATAGAGGATTTGCAGGCGGTTGAAGGTATCAGTGCTGCGATGGCGCAAACCCTTTATGATTTCTTTCACGGCAGCTGAAACCAGATGCGCGCCTGCATCCCCATATTCGCCGCCTGCGGACATGTTGAGTGACCAGAAAGGTGCCCAAATGCCCAGCCAAATCGACCCCGCAAAACTCGGGGCGATCCACCTCCGGGAGGCCGCGCACTTTCGCTCCCGAACCCCTCTTTCAAGCCATCGGCTCGCCGAGGCCCGCAAGGTCATGCCAGACGGCGTGCCGATGGCTTGGATGGCTGGTCTATACGCTCATGCGCCAATGTTTGTCGCAGGCGGGCAGGGCAGCCGGTTCGAGGATATTGACGGTAATTCATATGTGGATTTCAATCTGGCCGACCTTAGCAACACCATAGGCTACGGTGCCAATGCCGTAAGCGATGCGCTGGCCAAGCAAGCCGCCCGTGGAATCCAGCATCTTTTGCCCAGCGAGGATGCCATCACTGTGGCGACCGAACTTGGCCACCGCACCGGCCTTCCCTTCTGGCAATTCACCGCAACCGCATCGGCTGCCAACACCGAGGTGATCCGCATTGCCCGCACCGTCACTGGCCGCGACAAGATCGTGGTCTTTGAGGGCAAATATCACGGTCATATCGACCCGACCTTGATTCAGGATGGCGCGCCAGAAGGCCTGGGTATCGCCAAAACCGCTATCCGCGACACGATCAGTATTCCGTTCAATGACCCCGATGCGCTGGCGCGGGTTCTGGCGGCGGGTGACGTGGCGCTGGTGATATCTGAACCCGCGCTGACCAATTGCACCTTGGTTCTTCCGGATCCGGGGTTTTGGGAAACCGTCTACACACTTTGCCAAGACCACAACGCGCTATTGTGCTTTGACGAAACCCATACATGGCAATTCGCCTATGGCGGCATGATGCGGGCGATGGGGCTGAAGGCGGATTTCATCTCTTTGGGTAAGGGGCTTGGCACCGGTGTGCCACTTGGGTGCTACGGCATGACCGCGCCCCTTGCCGCCTTCTTGGAACAAAACCTTGATCACTACAGCGCCAGTACCCGCGGCCTTGCCATCGGCGGCACGACTTACGGCAGCGCCATGACCATGGCGGCGGTCCGCGCCGGGCTGGAGGTTATTGCCACCGAAGCGGCCTATGCCCGCCTGGCCACGCTTGGCGCCCGGCTCTCGGATGGTATCGACGCGATCGTGGCGCGCCATAAGCTGCCCTGGCGGGCGTTCCGCTACGGCCCGCGCGCGGGCTTTTGCCTTTTGCCGGATTTGCCGCGAAATTATCAAGAGGCGCAGCCAGCCCTCTATCTGGAACAGTCAGCCGCGCGTCGCTTGTTCCTTGCCAATCGCGGTATTTGGGATGCGATACCCTCTGCCGGCCCGCAGGTATCCTTCGCCCATAGCGCGGCTGATATCGACACTTATCTTGCGGTTTCGGATGAATTTCTGGCCGAGGTCGTCACGGCCAGCTGACACCCGCACCCCAGATGCAAAACGGGGACAGCTTGCGCCATCCCCGTTCCGAATTCCTGCGAATGGTCTGAAACTAATCAGGCCAGTGCGAGGTTGATCGCCGATTCACGACCATCACGGCCTGCTTCGATGTCAAAAGTCACTGCCTGACCGTCGTCCAGACGCTGGATGCCAGCGCGCTCCATGGCAGAAACGTGAACGAACACGTCTTTGTTGCCATTGGCCGGGGCGATAAAGCCGAAACCTTTAGTTGCGTTAAACCATTTCACGGTGCCATTAGCCATCGTGAGATCTCCTACATTGTGTCACCCGCAGTATGCGATGACTTGGCTCAGTCACATCAAGATCGAGGTACTGAAGCCTAAAAGGAGACAGACAAATCGACAGATAGCGTTTTCGCCCGCAACACATGGGCCTGTTCGGGCCAAATAGCAAGGGGTGGCGGCAAAGAAAGCCTTCATACGTCGCAGATATACAACCACAACATGCGGCCAGGCACAGCCCGGCAGCCGCCTGCAAGGTGGATGATCCATGCCCAAACCACAAGCCTGGCTTGGCAGGTGCTGCGTGTGCGCGCCCATATCTTTCGCGCGGATCCGCATTTCGCAAACCACTTCTTGCCCCCCTAACCTGTTGATCTCAGATTTGAAATCCCGGTTTAGGCGGCGGTTCGATTTCGTATTTACAAAACTAGTTTATTGGTTATGATTGGCGCATGAAAACCGCCCTTAACAACAAATTCGTCGCCAAAGCCCTCGCCTCACTAGGGCATGAGGCGCGGCTGTCAGTGTTCAGGCTTCTTGTGCGCAGTGGTCATGAGGGGCTCAACGTTGGTGAAATATCGCATCACCTTGACCTTCCTGCATCGACTTTGGCGCATCATTTGCGAACCTTGGTTCTGGCGGGGTTGGTGATACAAGAAAGGCGCGGCCGCGAAACCTATAACCGACCGGACTTTGATGTCATGGCCGCCACAACCGCTTTCTTGACCGATGAATGCTGTGCCGGGGTTGGCCAAAAAACTGATGGTGCGTGATTTTCACGTCAAAAATAACTACAAAACTGGATATATGGATATGAATCAGGCAACCTTAGAAGATCGAAACACCGTTCGGTACTTTGTCCGGCACCTTTGGGCCAAACATCGGGTGTGGCTGGTGACAGCGGCCATCTTGTCGGCACTTTTCGTCTTTGACCCCGATCAAGCGGGCACGACTGCCGGATTCATCTCCGACGCTTTGATCGCGACGGGGCCGTTTTTGGTGCTGTCAATCGCGATTGCTGCTTATGCCGGGGCAAGTGGGGCGGACAAGCTTATCGGGCAGGCCTTCATCGGCTCGCCCCTCACGATGATTGCTTTTGCCGCCGCCATCGGCGGGTTGTCGCCTTTCTGCTCTTGCGGTGTCATCCCGCTGATCGCGGCCTTGCTGACGATGGGGGTGCCCTTGTCGGGCGTCATGGCCTTTTGGTTGGCCTCGCCTGTCATTGATCCCTCCATGTTTGTCATGACCTCGGGCTTGCTGGGGGTTGAATTTGCCGTGGCAAAGACCTTTGCCGCAATCGGATTGGGGCTTTTGGGGGGCTATGTCACCTTCGCGCTGATGCGCCTGGGCTATTTTGCTGACCCGCTTCGCCCCGGTATCGGCGGCGGCAAATGCGGCGCATCGGCCATCAACACCTCCGGAACTGTGGTCTGGCGGTTCTGGCAAGACCATACCCGGCGCGCCAAATTCGCCCGCGAAGCCCGGAGCACGACCCTGTTTTTGCTGAAATGGCTGACGTTGGCCTTTGTTTTGGAAAGCCTGATGCTTGCCTATGTCCCCAACGACTGGATCGCATCGATCTTGGGCGGCAAGGGGTTTTTGCCAATTGTCACGGCAACTTTCGTGGGTGTCCCCGCCTATCTGAACGGCTACGCCGCCTTGCCATTGGTGTCGGGTCTGATCGAACAAGGGATGGCGCCCGGCGCGGGGCTTGCGTTTCTTGTGGCGGGCGGCGTCACCTCATTCCCCGCGGCCATCGCGGTTTTCGCCTTGGTCAGGCGCCCGGTCTTTGCCCTATACATTATCTTCGCCCTTCTGGGGGCGATGGCCAGCGGCACGGCGTTTCAAATCTGGCTGAAATAGGCCACTTATACC
>JBATTI010000131.1:0-2456 GCA_049670445.1 Albidovulum sp.
ATATCAACCAACAGCAGCTTACCGTTGCGCAGACCCTCCAGGGCCTGCTGTGGGGTGATTGCATCGATGGTGACCGGGGCCGGGGCCTGGCCAAAATAGCCGACGGCAATAATGCCGCCGGCCAAAACGCCCAAGACTGCCCGTCGCTTCATCAGCGGTGCCTTACCGCTGATCAGTTGGCAACAGGGGCGGCCGAGGTGAAGGACGGGATAACCGCCTCCGACGCCTCATTGGACTCTACGCCGCCGTTCCAGTTGGTTTCGGCAAGGCTGATGTTGCCCGGAACGTCTTCTTCCCAAAATCCAACGACGTTCTTGGTGATGTTAAGGTAAAGCTTGCCGTCCACGATGCGCCACAGGTTCGGGTTGCCGGGCACTTTGCCGCCCTTGGACACGCCATAGGCGCAATGCCCATCATATTGTGGGGCGTATTTCGCGGGGTCGGCCAGAAACTGATCGCGGTTCGCTTCGGTGGCAAACGCGAAAGTCGCACCATTGTAGTCGGCGGTAATGCTGGCCAGACCGGGAATACCCTCCGGCTGCGGCGTTCCGATTTCGGTTTGCTCCAGCCCGAAATATGCAACCACATCATAGCCCGATACAGCATAGCCGGTGCTGTCGATATACTGATCCCCGGCAAAGGCGGCAGATGACAAAAACCCCGCCAATGAGGCGGCAAGAAGAGCGCGTTTAAACATGGTGTTTCCTTATGATTGCACTTGAGTCTGATCAATAGCTAACCCATCTTGTGGCCCGTTTCACCGGCTGTTGCAGCATCTCGCACAGAGGTGATCTGGCGCGGGTTTTGCGTGATCGAAGGACCCGCAAGCGGCGGCTTGCGCGGCGCCATGGGCAAGACACAGTGGCGTGAATTGCAAACGCCCCCGCATGGGGGCAGACTGTGTTGGGGAACTCTTCCCCGAGGTTGATCATGTTACGCCACACGCTTTTTGCACTGTTCATCGTTTTCGGGTCAGGTCTGGCGGCACAAGATCTGACCGCCCGTGATGGTTGGGTCGTCATGCGCTCTGCGCATGATTTTGGCACTTTGGTTGATCGGGTGAAATCCGCCGTCAAAACCGCGCCGATCGCCATCGTCACCCAAGCCAGCGCATCCGATGGTGCCCGCGCACAGGGGCTGGAGATTGCCGGAAACCGCGTCTTTGGCCTTTTTCGCAACGATTATGCCCGGCGGATGCTTGACGCGAGTGTTGCCGCAGGGATAGAGGCGCCCATTCGCCTTTATGTCACCGAAAACCAAGACGGCACGGCGACCTTGTCCTACAAATCCCCCACAACCGTATTCGCGCCCTATGCCGATGAGGGCGGCGCAAAGCTTGCCGCTTTGGCGACCGAACTTGACGGGGTCTTTTCGGCACTCGCGACTGAGGCAGCCGGGCAATAAACGGGTCCATGCCGCTTTGAACCCCGGCGCGGGGCTGTGGCCATCAGGGCGTGCAGGCCTGATCGGCGGGCCTTACTTACCTTTGCGTGATTTTGGTCACCCGGTCTGTTGCGGATAACGGCGTCAAATCGCGCCGATATGTCGATAGATGGGGATAAGCCCAAATTTGCTCTTTACAGGTTTCCGCTTTGCACCCACCATATGTAGTAAGGGCGGACGCAGGCAAACGCCGCTCCTTGTGGACTTACCCAAGCTTTGGTGGGTTTGACCCGTCAATAGCGAATGAGAACAGAGGCCGGGCATGTCGATCAGCGAACAATTCCTCAACACCGAGGATCTTCACCCTATTGATATCGTCGAAACTCT
Organism: Albidovulum sp.; assembly: GCA_049670445.1. Classification (GTDB taxonomy): domain Bacteria; phylum Pseudomonadota; class Alphaproteobacteria; order Rhodobacterales; family Rhodobacteraceae; genus TMP-24. The sequence continues at coordinate 1,771 of JBATTI010000131.1, forward strand.
CGCCGAGCATCACGAATGGGATTTCGATCGGGTCACAGATGATCAGATCGCAATGGCCGTCGAAGGCCAGTGGCGCACCTATTCGATCACACTGGCATGGTCGGCGCAGGATGAAACCTTGCGGCTGATCTGTACGTTTGAGATGGACCCGCCGCAAGAGAAGTTCGCGGGCCTTTATGAAACGCTGAACCGCGCCAATGATATGGTCTGGTCCGGGGCTTTCACCTTTTGGGCGGAACAAAGGTTGATGGTCTGGCGCTACGGGTTGGTTTTGGCGGGTGGGCAGATTGCCGGGTCCGAACAGATCGACCGGCTGATCACCCAGGCGGTGATGGCGTCTGAACGCTTCTATCCGGCGTTTCAGCTGGTTTGCTGGGGGGATGATACGCCCGAACGCGCGATGGATGTCGCCATGGCCGAGGCCTACGGGCGCGCCTGAGTTCAATCGGGGCTTTCCCTTGGCCCCGAAGCCGCTAATTTGCGGGCGTAATGGAGGGTTCTTGATGGATGGGAAGATAGTTGCCGCGCGCGGCTTGGTCCTGCTGGGCTGTGGCAAGATGGGGTCGGCCATGTTGGAAGGCTGGCTGAGGGGCGGGATTGATCCGCAATCGGTATGGGTGTTGGATCCGGCCCCGTCGGATTGGCTGAAGGCGCAAGGTGTTCGGCTGAACGCGGCATTGCCCGCA
>JBATTI010000132.1:0-2913 GCA_049670445.1 Albidovulum sp.
TTCGCAGCCTCGATGATCAGCTTCGCCTTGATCTGCGCGGCATTCTCTTTGTTGATGACACCTTCCATCGCAGCCGGGATCAAGATGTCGCATTCTTTTTCAAGCACCTTTGCGCCGTCGGCGGTGAATGTGGCACCGGCATAGTCCTTGATGCTGCCGGTCTTGACGATCCATTGATGCACGTCTTCGACATCAATGCCCTTGTCGTCGATCAAGGCACCGTCGCGTTCAATGATGGCCGTGATCTTGGCGCCATCCTCTTCCGACAAGAACTTTGCCGCGTGATAGCCCACGTTGCCCAAGCCCTGCACAACCACGGTCTTGCCTTCCAGATCGCCGCTCAGACGTGCCTTGGCCGCATCTTCGGGGTGGCGGAAGAATTCCTGCAAGGCATATTGCACGCCGCGCCCGGTTGCCTCGACCCGGCCCTGAATACCGCCTGCATGCGGCGGCTTGCCGGTTACGCAGGCCTTTGCGTTGATGTCTGTGGTGTTCATCCGCGCAAATTGGTCGGCAATCCAGGCCATTTCGCGTTCGCCCGTGCCCATATCCGGGGCCGGGACGTTTTGTGCGGGATGGATCAGATCGCGCTTGATCAATTCATAGGCGAAGCGCCGGGTGATCAACTCAAGCTCATGCTCTTCATATTGACGCGGGTCGATGCAAAGGCCGCCTTTTGATCCGCCAAAGGGCGTTTCAACCAAAGCACATTTATAGGTCATCAGTGCGGCAAGTGCTTCAACCTCATCTTGGTTGACGCTCATCGCATAGCGGATACCGCCTTTGACCGGCTCCATATGTTCCGAATGGACAGAGCGATAGCCGGTGAAAGTCTGGATCGAACCCCGCAAGCGCACACCAAAGCGCACCGTATAGGTCGAATTGCAGACCCGGATCTTTTCTTCCAGCCCAGGCGACAGATCAAGCAGCCCTACCGCGCGTTGGAACATCAAGTCCACTGATTGCCGGAAACTCGGCTCGGCGCTTCCATTCATCGACATTGCTTCCTCCCAAACTGCAAATACCTAAGGAACATCCCGCAGCGTCCCGCAGTCCTGACGCTGCAAATTTCTTCGCAATGCACCCTATGTATCTTTGGTTACAAAATTACTTCCGTTACACAAGGCCAGAGTGACATAATGTTCAATCGGCATTATCCGGTCGCCGCGACGTAAAGCTGCGTAGAAATCCTTGCGCGAATCCTTGCGCGATTCTGTCTGGCAGCCCGCCGGCACTGCGGCTGACGCCCGCCCAAAGGCTGCGACTTGCCACCAAGTTGGGAACAATCCGCAGGTCAAGCACCGATTGTCTGCGCTTTCAGGCACTTCGGACAAACCGGCCGCAGATTGCCACAATTTCGCCCCAACCCTTCGCGTAACTATCAGGCCATATGCATTTGAAAAGCCGGGTCATGCCCAAAGATTTCATTGGGCTGAGTGCGATGGCAGCAGAAAGGGTGCGAGATGTCGGGTAAAGAATTGCCAAACGGGATGCGTTCCATCGTAGGCGAAATTATGGACCACTGCAAAGGCAGATTGGGCAAGTTTCGACGCGAGGAAGACGGCTCCCTACTGATCTTCGGGCTTTTTTGCCTGGTCATGATGATGTTCCTTGCCGGGGCGGCACTTGACCTGATGCGCTACGAAGAACGGCGCACCACTTTGCAAAACACCGTCGACCGCGCGGTTCTGGCCGCAGCCGACCTGCGCCAGACCCTGCCGCCCAAAGAGGTGGTGAAGGATTACTTCCGCAAAGCCGGCCTCAAGCCACCAAGCGACAATGAGATCGTGGTCAATCAAGGTACGTTCAACGAATGGCGCACTGTGCAGGCCAATGTATCGGAAACGATGCCAACCTGGTTCATGCGCATGGTCGACATCAAGTCGATGACACCCATCGGAGCGGGCACCGCTGAAGAGCGGGTCGGTCAGGTCGAAATCTCGCTTGTGCTTGACGTATCGGGCTCGATGAATTCGAACAACCGCCTGACAAACCTGAAGCCCGCCGCGAAGGCGTTTATCGACCAGATGTTCGACACTGTTGAGCCGGGCAAGCTTTCGATATCGCTGATCACCTATTCCACCCAGGTTTCTGCCGGGCCGCAACTGTTGCAGTACTTCGACCGGGACGCCAATTCGCAGCACAACAAGTCCAGCTGCCTAGAGTTCAATAGCGGCGATTTCAACACGACGGCCATGTACCCGTCGGGATCGGGCCATACATACCGGCAAAACGGCCATTTCGATCCATTCTACCGCACGTCGAACATTGACAGCTATGGCCTTTGGAACTGCCCCAAGGACGCAAATGAAGCATATCGCCACACTCTGGCCTAGTCGGGCAATCGCACGGCGCTGAAGAACGCGATCGATGCGCTGCAAGCTGCAGGTAACACCTCGATTGACCTCGGCCTGAAATGGGGCGCCGGTTTGCTTGATCCGTCCATGGCCCCGGTTGTTCAGTCCATGATTGCCTCAGGTCATTCGCCCGCCTCCTTCAGCGAACGGCCCTATGCCTATAGCGACGATGAGGCGCTTAAGGTTATTGTTGTCATGACCGATGGTGTTAACACCACCGAATATAAGCTCGACTCGGATTATAGTCATGGCGGCAGCCGGATCTGGAAGACCAATTCGTACTCTGGCCTGGATCAGTATTCATTTTATGACCCCAGCCGCTCGAGCAGCAGCAAGTATTATTCGATGAGAACCGACAGCTGGCGCACCGCACCCTACGGCTCCAACCCACAACAAATGACTTGGCCGGAAGTGTGGGAAGAAATGTCCATCTGGTATGTTGCCGATTACATTATCGGCCCGATATATGGCTCATCCGAGCGTAACAGATGGCGTTCGGGTTACAGCAACTCGAAAACCTCCAGCTATGTCTCTTCGCAAAAGGATAGCCAGACGC
>JBATTI010000133.1:0-4076 GCA_049670445.1 Albidovulum sp.
GTGGCCGACCTTATGCGGCAAGAAGCGCGCGAACGGATCGAGGCGCATTTCGAGGTTTTCGCGAAATGGATGCGCGACCGGCAAGGCGTTGATCCGGAACTTGTGATTCGTGAAGGCGAGCCGGTCACCGAGATCCTGGCGCTTATCAACGAATCTCCCGAAATCGGCGTGCTGGTTCTGGGCGCGGGCACGGACAAAAGCGGGCCGGGCCCGATCGTTACCCAGATGTCGAAAACATCGGGCAACTTGCCGATACCGGTCACCATCGTTCCCGGAGAGATGTCGAAAGAGCGGCTGGAGGCGATCAGCTGATCAGATATTGCATTCGAGAAAGCCCGCCGCCACAAGTTTAGAACCATTCCAAACCTTGACACGGGCGGGCGCGAGGCGCATATCCGACAAGAACCGTTGGAGAAGAACCATGTTCATCCAGACCGAATCGACCCCGAACCCGGCGACCCTGAAATTCCTGCCCGGCCAGACCGTGCTTGAAATGGGCACCGCAGACTTCCCAAATTCCGAGGCTGCACAAAAATCGCCTCTGGCGCGGCGCATCTTTGCCGCCGAGGGGGTGACGGGTGTGTTTTTCGGCACCGATTTCGTGACCGTGACCAAGGCCGAAGCAACCGACTGGAACCATATCAAGCCCGCCGTTCTTGGCGCGATCATGGAACATTTCCAATCCGGCGCGCCGGTGATGGAAGGCGGCGAAACGGCCGCAGGCGGCCATGCGGCGCATGACGGCCCCGACGAAGAAATCGTCAAACAAATCAAGGAATTGCTTGATACGCGCGTGCGCCCGGCGGTGGCCCAGGATGGCGGGGACATCACCTTTCACGGCTTTGACCGCGGGATTGTCTATCTGCATATGCAAGGTGCTTGCGCGGGGTGCCCTTCCTCGACGCTCACACTGAAGATGGGGATTGAAAACCTGTTGCGCCACTACATCCCCGAAGTGGTCGAGGTTCGGCCTGTTGCCGCCTGATCGGCCATGCCCAAGCGCATGATTCTGGCCTTCGATACTTCGGCCGCGCATTGCGCGGCCGCTGTGATTTTGGGGGATCGGGTGTTGGGCCATGTGCATGAAGATATGGCCAAAGGTCAGGCCGAGCGGCTGCTTCCCATGCTGAAAGCACTTTTGCACGACTGTGGCGCCGGATGGCACGATCTGTCGGCACTGGCCGTGGGTATCGGCCCGGGCAATTTTACAGGTGTGCGGATTGCGGTTTCGGCGGCGCGCGGGCTTGCGCTTTCGCTCAATATCCCTGCCCATGGCATCGGCGGTCTGGAGGCTTTGGCCCATGGCCAGAAGCGCCCGACACTGGCCTGCATCGACGCGCGTCAGGGCCGGGTCTATCTGCAACGCTTCGCTGCGACCGATGATGCGCCGATCTTGGCCGAACTGGCCGCCCTGCCTGACGATCTTGCCATGCCCGGTTTGCAGGTTCTGGGCCATGGTGCTGCAGAAATCGCAGCACGTCTGCAGGCCGGTTTGGCCGCGCCCATCCAGCCAATAACCGTGGCCATGGCGCTGATCGCAAGCACACGCCCCACACCCGCAGCCCGCCCCGCACCCTTGTACCTGCGCCCCGCCGATGCGGCCCCGTCGCGCGACTTACCGCCGGTGATTTTGCCATGACCCCCGCTGAGATGGCCGAAATTCATCAAGCGGCCTTCACCACACCCCGCCCTTGGCAGGCCGCAGAATTCGCGCAGATGCTGGCCTCTCCGCTGTGCTATGTCGCCACCGCACCGGGGGGGTTCGCCATCGGGCGCTGCATCGCCGATGAGGCCGAATTGCTGACCATCGCCGTGCGCCCCGACGCGCGACGAAAAGGTGCCGGACGCCAGCTTCTGCAGGCCATCTTGACCCAGGCCAAAACCCGTGGCGCAGAGGCGCTGTTCTTGGAGGTGGCCGACGGCAACAATGCCGCGATCGGCCTTTATATCGGTTCCGGCTTTCGCCTCGAAGGCCGCCGCCCGGCCTATTACAACGGGGGTGCGGCCCCGATAGATGCGCTGATCTTTCGCAAGCCTTTGGATGACGTAAAGGCAGACTCCGGATTGGGCGAATAATCTGACCAAACGGTCAATCTAACCCCTGTAAACACCAGAATCCTGTTGACCGCAAAGGGCAACTCCGCCCTAATTGGAGTGATCCGGAAGAAATCGCCCCGCATGCGCGCGGGGGCGTCTGCAACTGGACCAGAAACTTCATCAGGGAGCTTAAGATGAGCCTCATGCAAAAATTCCTCGGCGCGGCTGCCACGCTGGCGCTGACTTCGGGCGCGGCCCTCGCCGATCCGGCAATCATTTATGATATGGGCGGCAAATTCGACAAAAGCTTCAATGAGGCCGCCTATAACGGCGCGCAACGTTGGGCCGACGAGACCGGCGGCACCTACAAGGAAATCGAGATCCAGTCAGAGACGCAGCGCGAACAAGCCCTTCGGCAATTGGCCGAACGCGGTGCGAATCCGGTGGTCATGACCGGCTTTAGCTATGCCGATGCGCTTAGCCAGGTGGCCCCCGATTTCCCCGACACCAAATTCGCGATCATCGACATGGTCGTTGATCAGCCCAACGTCAAATCGGTGGTCTTCACCGAAGAGCAAGGCTCATATCTGGCGGGGGTCATGGCGGCGATGTCGTCGAAAACCGGGACCGTCGGCTTTATCGGCGGCATGGATGTACCGCTGATCCACAAATTCGCCTGCGGCTATGCCCAAGGCGTGAAGGCCACGAATGCCGATGCCACCGTGATCCAGAACATGACAGGCACGACACCTTCCGCCTGGAATGACCCGGTCAAGGGCGCCGAGATTGCCAAAGCGCAAAAAAGCCAGGGCGCGGATGTGATCTATGCGGCCGCCGGTGGCACCGGGATCGGGGTTCTGCAGGCCGCCGCCGATGAAGGCATCTTGTCAATCGGTGTGGACAGCAACCAAAACCACCTGCATCCCGGATCGGTCCTGACCTCGATGCTGAAGCGGGTTGATAACGCGGTCTATGGGGCCTTCTCGGAAGGGGCTGAGATGACCGTGGGCGTCAATGTGATGGACCTTGCAGCCGGTGGCGTGGATGTGGCGATGGATGAAAACAACGCCAGTCTGGTCACCGAGGAGATGAAGGCCGCCGTGGCGATCGCCGCCGAAAAGATCAAATCCGGCGAAATCGCAGTGCATGATTACGCGACAGATAACACCTGCCCCGTGAACTGAGCCTAAGGGCATGGCAGGGGATGAAAACGGCGGGCGGCAGGACACTGCCGCCCCGGCCATAGAACTTCGTAAGATATCGAAAGCCTTTGGCCCGGTTCAGGCCAATAAAGATATTTCGATCAAGGTGATGCGCGGCACGATCCACGGCATCATCGGCGAAAATGGCGCAGGCAAATCGACGCTGATGTCGATCCTTTACGGCTTTTACAAAGCCGACAGCGGCACGATCTTGATCGGCGGATCCCCCACCCAGATCTCTGACAGCCAGGCGGCCATCAGCGCCGGCATCGGCATGGTGTTTCAGCATTTCAAGCTGGTGCGGAACTTCTCGGTTCTTGAAAACGTGGTGCTTGGTGCCGAGGGGGGACGGCTGCTGCGCCCCTCGCTTGCCAAGGCCCGCAAACTTCTGGCCGATCTGGCGCATGAATATGAACTTGACGTAGATCCGGACGCCTTGATCGAAGATCTTTCCGTAGGCCATCAGCAACGGGTGGAAATCCTCAAGGCTCTCTACCGGCAGGCCGATATCCTGATATTGGACGAACCCACCGGGGTGCTGACGCCTGAAGAGGCCGACCATCTGTTTCGCATTTTGAACGGGCTGAAGGATCAGGGCAAGACCATCATCCTTATCACCCATAAGCTGCGCGAGATCATGGAGATCACCGACACCGTAAGCGTCATGCGCCGCGGCGAGATGACCGCAACCGTCAAGACCGCCCAGACCAACCCCGAAGAACTGGCCGAGTTGATGGTGGGGCGCAAGGTGCTGCTTAACGTGGCCAAGACCCCGGCAAAACCCGGCAAAACCGTGCTTGAAATAGAGGATCTGCGGGTGACCGACGAAGACGGTGT
>JBATTI010000134.1:0-3685 GCA_049670445.1 Albidovulum sp.
CTTGGGCCGGGCGGTCTGACCCGCGAACGCGCAGGCTTTGAGGTGCGCGACGTTCACCCGACCCATTATGGCCGGATGTGCCCGATTGAAACGCCGGAAGGCCCGAATATCGGTCTGATCAACTCGCTCGCGACCTATGCCCGCGTCAACAAATATGGCTTTATCGAAACCCCTTACCGCAAGGTGGTTGATGGCAAGGTCACCGACGACGTGCAGTATATGTCGGCGACCGAGGAAATGCGCCATACTGTGGCGCAGGCCAACGCTGGCATCGATGCCGAAGGTCGCTTTACCAATGACCTCGTCTCGACCCGTCAGTCGGGCGAATTCATGCTTAACCCGCCAGAGGTGATCAGCCTTATCGACGTCAGCCCCAAACAGCTGGTGTCGGTTGCGGCCTCGCTTATTCCGTTCCTGGAAAATGACGATGCTAACCGCGCGCTGATGGGGTCGAACATGCAGCGTCAGGCCGTGCCGCTGTTGCAGGCCGATGCGCCATTTGTCGGCACCGGGATCGAGGCCGTCGTGGCCGAGGATTCGGGTGCGGCGATCATGGCGCGGCGTGGCGGCGTGATCGATCAGGTCGATGCGACCCGTATCGTTGTGCGTGCCACGTCAGATCTCGAAATCGGCGATGCCGGGGTAGATATCTACCGGTTGCGCAAGTTCCAACGCTCGAACCAGAACACCTGTATCAACCAGAAGCCTCTGGTGAAGGTGGGTGACAAGGTCGCAAAGAACGAAGTGATTGCCGATGGCCCCTCGACCGATATGGGCGAGCTGGCACTTGGCAAGAACATCATCGTCGCCTTCATGCCCTGGAATGGTTACAACTACGAAGACAGTATCCTGATCTCCGAACGTATCGTGCGCGATGACGTCTTCACCTCGATCCATATCGAGGAATATGAAGTCGCCGCCCGTGACACCAAGCTTGGGCCGGACGAGATTACCCGCGATATCCCGAATGTCGGCGAGGAGGCCCTGCGCAACCTCGACGAGGCGGTCATTGTCTATATCGGCGCCGACGTTGGCCCGGCTGACATTCTTGTGGGTAAGATCACGCCAAAGGGCGAAAGCCCGATGACACCGGAAGAAAAGCTTCTGCGTGCCATTTTTGGTGAAAAAGCCTCGGATGTGCGCGACACGTCGTTGCGCTTGCCGCCGGGTGACTTCGGCACGGTTGTCGAGGTGCGGGTTTTCAACCGCCACGGCGTGGACAAAGACGAACGCGCGCTGCAGATCGAGCGTGAAGAAGTCGAACGCCTTGCACGTGACCGCGACGATGAGATGGTCATTTTGGAGCGCAATATCTATGGGCGCCTGAAGTCGATGATCATCGGCAAGGCGGCTGTAAAAGGCCCCAAAGGCATCAAGCCGAATGCGGTGATCGACGAAGAACTGCTGGAAAGCCTGAGCCATGGCCAATGGTGGCAACTGGCACTGGGCGAAGAGAAAGACGCGCAAAACGTCGAAGCTTTGAACGCCCAGTTCGACGCGCAAAAACGTACACTTGAACTGCGCTTCGAAGACAAGGTCGAGAAGGTCCGTCGTGGTGACGATCTGCCCCCGGGCGTGATGAAGATGGTCAAAGTCTTTGTCGCGGTGAAGCGCAAGCTTCAGCCTGGTGACAAGATGGCCGGTCGCCACGGCAACAAGGGTGTTGTGTCGAAAGTGGTGCCAATCGAGGATATGCCGTTCTTGGCAGACGGCACCGCAGTCGACATGGTTCTGAACCCGTTGGGCGTGCCATCGCGCATGAACGTCGGGCAGATCCTTGAAACCCATATGGGCTGGGCCGCACGCGGTCTGGGCATTCGTATCGATGACGCGCTGGAGGGCTACCGCCGCTCTGGCGATCTGAACCCGGTTCGCGATGCCTTGCGCCATGGCTACGGCGATCAGGTCTATGACGATGCTTTCGCCGATCTCGATGAGGAAACTTTGGTCGAGCGCGCCGAAGTCGTCAAACGCGGTGTGCCGATTGCAACGCCGGTCTTTGACGGTGCCAAGGAAGCAGATGTCAATGACGCGCTGACGCGGGCAGGTTTCGACCAGTCCGGCCAGTCGGAGCTGTTCGATGGCCGTTCGGGCGAGAAATTCGCACGGAAAGTCACCGTAGGTGTGAAGTACCTGTTGAAGCTTCACCACCTGGTCGATGACAAGATCCACGCGCGGTCAACTGGACCTTACAGCCTTGTCACGCAGCAGCCGCTGGGCGGTAAAGCCCAGTTCGGCGGTCAGCGTTTCGGGGAGATGGAGGTCTGGGCGCTGGAAGCTTACGGCGCGGCCTACACGCTGCAAGAAATGCTGACCGTCAAGTCGGATGACGTGGCAGGCCGGACCAAGGTCTACGAGTCGATCGTCAAGGGCGAGGACAACTTTGAAGCGGGCGTACCGGAAAGCTTCAACGTTCTCGTTAAAGAAGTGCGGGGCCTTGGCCTCAACATGGAACTCCTGGATGCGGAGGGAGAGGATTAAGGGTCACGAATTTTCGGCGAAAATTCGATCGATTTTTCGCCGAAAAATCGGGCTCCGCCCGACCTGCAACACTCTCCCACGCGCCCTTTCAAGGATTTGAAGATGAACCAGGAACTCAGTACCAACCCGTTCAACCCGCTGGCAGCGCCCAAGCAATTCGACGAGATTAAAATCTCGCTCGCATCGCCTGAGCGTATTTTGTCGTGGTCCTACGGTGAAATCAAAAAGCCCGAAACCATCAACTACCGGACATTCAAGCCCGAGCGTGACGGTCTGTTTTGCGCACGCATCTTTGGCCCGATCAAAGATTACGAATGTCTGTGCGGTAAATATAAGCGCATGAAATATCGCGGCGTCGTTTGCGAAAAATGCGGTGTCGAAGTGACGCTCCAGAAGGTGCGGCGCGAACGGATGGGCCATATCGAACTGGCCGCCCCTGTCGCCCACATCTGGTTCCTCAAGTCGTTGCCAAGCCGTATCGGCCTTATGCTTGATATGACTTTGCGTGATCTGGAACGTATTCTTTATTTCGAGAACTACGTGGTTATCGAACCCGGTCTGACCGACCTTTCCTACGGTCAGTTGATGGGCGAGGAAGAGTTTCTTGACGCGCAAGACCAATATGGTGCCGACGCTTTCACCGCCAATATCGGCGCTGAAGCGATCCGCGAAATGCTGGCAGGTATCGACCTTGAGGCCACAGCCGAGCAATTGCGCGAAGAGCTGAAAGAAGCCACGGGCGAGTTGAAGCCGAAAAAGATCATCAAGCGCCTGAAGATCGTCGAGTCCTTCCTTGAATCCGGCAACCGCCCGGAATGGATGGTTCTGACCGTGGTTCCGGTTATTCCGCCAGAGCTGCGTCCCTTGGTGCCGCTTGACGGTGGCCGTTTCGCCACTTCGGATCTTAACGATCTTTACCGCCGGGTCATCAACCGCAACAACCGCCTGAAGCGCCTGATCGAGCTTCGTGCGCCCGATATCATCGTGCGTAACGAGAAGCGGATGTTGCAAGAATCCGTTGACGCCTTGTTCGACAACGGCCGTCGTGGCCGCGTCATCACCGGCGCGAACAAGCGTCCGCTGAAGTCGCTTTCGGATATGCTCAAGGGCAAGCAGGGCCGCTTCCGCCAGAACCTTCTGGGTAAGCGCGTCGACTTCTCGGGTCGTTCGGTCATTGTGACCGGTCCGGAACTCAAGCTGCATC
>JBATTI010000135.1:0-3738 GCA_049670445.1 Albidovulum sp.
AGCGCGTCATAGGCATCACCGCCAGCGGCTAAGGCCTGCGCCTTTTCGCGGATCAGCGCCACGACCTTTTCCAGCGTCGGCAAGAAATGCGCGACATCATCCTTGGCCCGCGCATCCGCCCACACCCCTTGGGCGACGCTGGTTACGCGCGCAATCTCGGCCGACAGCGCGGCGGGCACGCGGGCATTTCGCATATAGGACCGCGCGATCAGATCAAGCGCCCTTTGCCCCGCGGCATCAGGCGCCTTGGCGCCCGCAAGCCAATCGCCAATGCGGGGGTCGGTGCGCCGCGCGTGCAGCACCGCTTCCATCGCCCCCATTTCTTCGCCACGCTGCGCGGCGCTGCCGCGTGGCATCATTGTTTCCTGGTCCCAGCCCAGACGCCCGGCAATTTGCCCCAGCGCCTCGGTCTCGCGCTGAAAGTCCATAAGCTTGGTGAAAGCGGTCATTTTGACCCCCGGATAGATTGCACGACCGGATAGCGGGCGCGGTGGCGGGCGCGCAAAATAAGCACCCAAAGCACCACCGCCCCGATTTGATGGGCAAGACCCAGATGCAGGGGGGCTGCGTGCAAGACGGTTATGATACCAAGTACAACCTGCCCGAAAAGGACCGCACCCATCCAGCCGAACGCCGCCCGCGTTGCCGGATGCGCAGATCTGCGGCTTTTGAGCCAGACCACAATTCCAAAGGCAAAGAGCCCATAGCCGGCCAACCGGTGCATGAATTGAACCAAGCCCGGATTTTCAAAAAACGCGCGCCAGACAGCACCACCCTCGGGCAGGTAAAACGCATCGGCGGGAAAGAAGCTGTCGCCCATCAACGGCCATGTGGGGAAAGCGCGGCCCGCGTCAATTCCGGCCACCAGCGCCCCCAGCAAAATTTGCAAAAAGGCAAAATGCATCAACCCGGTGGCCATGGAATGCAGTTTCACATCTTGCAAGCGGCGCGCTTGCAGCAGGTCGCCATCACTACGCGACAGCGACAGGATATACCACGCGCATAGCCCCAAAATGACAAAAGCCAAACCAAGATGCGTGGCCAGCCGGTAAGAGGCCACATCAACCATGCGCCCCGTCAGGCCCGATGAAACCATCCACCAACCGATCACGCCTTGAAAGCCGCCAAGGGCACCCAGCCCCAGCAGCCTGCCCGTCCAACCCGGAGGAATGCGTCTTGTCGCCCACAAGAACCCAAAGCCTGCCGCCCAGACCAGCCCAACCACACGGCCAAGCTGGCGGTGGCCCCATTCCCACCAATAGATCGTCTTGAACGCCGCAAGATCCATCTGGCTGTTTTGCAACTGAAACTCTGGGCTGGCCTGATATTTCTCAAACGCAGTTTGCCATTCGGCGGCGTTCATCGGTGGCACGGCTCCGGTGACGGGTTTCCATTCGGTGATGGATAGCCCTGAATCGGTCAGCCGTGTCAGGCCCCCGACCGCGATCATCAGGGCGACGAGCACAAAGATCACCATCAGCCACACACGCACCCCGCCGCGTGAGCGTCGTTTGGCAGCATCGATCATCCCGCCCTGAGGTGCCGGGGCCTGCTTGGTTGCGGCGCCCACCTCTTCGAAAATGCTGCGCTTGCCAGCCATGTATCACTCCTCGTTTGGGCCGACACTAGGCTGGCACCCCAGCCGGTTCAAGGCCAGCTTAATTGCCGTCGCGCTGCCGGATGATCTGGCGCAACATTCCATGCAACATCCGCACATCCGCGCCGGTAAAGGCCATGCGGCTCCACATATTGCGCAGGTTGATCTTCATGCCTTCGGCCTTTTGCGGCGGGTAGAAGAAGCCGGCCGCGTCAAGCTCTGCCTCAAAGTGGTCGCCAAGCCGTTCCACGTCTATCTGTTGGGCGAACTCGGTGCGGTGCAACTTGACCACTTCGGGCTGCATCGTGGCAGCCAGGCGCTGCCATTCGTAGGCGCAAAGCAAAACCGCCTGGCCAAGGTTCAAAGAGGCAAATTCGGGGTTCACCGGCACGGATATGATGGCATTTGCGCGCGAAATATCATCATTTTCAAGGCCCGCGCGTTCAGGCCCGAACAGCACCGCAACCTTCTGGCCCGAGGCACAAAGGGCGCGGGCATGTTCCATCGCGCGTTCCGGCGACATGATCGGCTTGGTCATATCGCGGCCCCGCGCGGTGGTGGCAAAGACGAAGGCGCAATCGGCAATCCCCTCCGGCAGCGTGGCGAACACCCCGGCATGGTCCAAAACCCGCCCCGCCGCCCCCGACGCCATCGCCACGGCGCGCGGATTGGGCCAGCCGTCGCGCGGATCAATCAACCGCATGCGGGTCAGCGAAAAGTTCAGCATCGCGCGCGCCGCCGCCCCGATGTTTTCACCCATCTGCGGGCGCACCACTACAAAGACAGGTTCCAGATCAGACATAGGCCACTTCCAAAGGTTGGGTGCCTGATACGATGGCGGCCCCGAAGTGGCAAGATCGCGAAGGGACGCAGGCAATTGCCCCCGCCCCGGCGACATCCTGAACATGCCAACACATCAGTGAAGATGGTCAAGCCAAGGATTCTGCGCTAATGCGGGCCAACCCGATGTGAAGGAGCCCGAAATGGCCAGCGAAGAGCGCCCGCAAATCTACCTGATCTCCCCCCCGGTGATTGATCTTGATGTCTTTCCGAATACATTGGCGGCCGTACTGGATGCGGCCGAGGTGGCCTGCGTGCGTCTGGCGCTTGCGGGGCAAGATGAAGATGCGCTTGGGCGTGCGGCAGATGCGGTGCGGATGGTGGCGCATGAACGCGATGTGGCGGTGGTGATCGAAAACCATATCCAGATGGCGCTGCGGCATGGGCTGGACGGTGTGCATCTTGTCGACAGCGCAAGGTCGGTCCGCCTGGCGCGCAAGGAATTGGGCGCCGACGCGATCGTTGGTGCGTGGTGCGGCATATCACGTGATGCGGGTATGAATGCGGGCGAGGCTGGCGCAGATTACGTGTCTTTCGGCCCCGCGGGCATGTCGGCGCTTGGAACCGGCCCCCATGCCGAACATGAGCTGTTCGCCTGGTGGTCAGAGATGATTGAGGTGCCGGTCGTCGCCGAGGGTGCCTTGACGGCTGCGCTGATCGCCGATCTTGCCCCGGTGACCGACTTTTTTGGCATCGGCGCGGAGATTTGGGGGGCGGATGATCCCGCAGCAGCCCTGAAAGGCCTGACTGCCGCAATCGGTTAATCCGGCGTCGCACCAAAGGCGTGATCGAGGCTTTCGCGTATCACTGTCTCGCAATGGCTGGCCAGTGCCTTGCGGGTTGCAAAACCCGCAACCGCGACCGGGTCGTGAAAAACCAGCGTGACGGTGCCTTGGCGTATCTTGCCCCAAACCCGCACCATATGCGGCCCCAGTTGCATATCACCCCACCAGCCGTAAAAGCTGAGACTGGCCCCTTTGGGGGCTTGGTAAATCACGCTGACCGGTTGGATCTGCACAACATCACGCAAGTCATCACTTTGAAAAGCCGCGAAAAGCGTCGATTTGAACGGCAAGACCCGGCGCGTATCGGTCGAGGTGCCTTCGGGGAAAAACAACAGCTTGTGGCCTGCATGAATGCGCGCTTCAAAAAGCAAGGTTTGCGCCTTGGCACGGCGGGGGTCACGCTCAATAAACACGGTGCCGGTGGCGCGCGCCAACCAGCCAATCAACGGCCAGTTTGCCACTTCGGCTTTTGACACGAAATAGACGCGCTGGCAGGCATTGAGCGCGAATATATCC
>JBATTI010000136.1:0-10383 GCA_049670445.1 Albidovulum sp.
TCAAAGGCGGGCATCGGGCTGCTGTTATCGGCGACCTCAAGCTCGATCACGGTGTCATCAAGTTCACCCTTTTTCAGCTTGGTGCGAAACATCTCGCGCGTGGCTTCGCGCGCGTCGGTGCCGGCGATTGCCTCAACCACCCGTTCTTCCGCGGCCTTATAGGCGCGGGCTTTCACCTCTTCGCGCATCCGCGCGCGGGTTTCCAGCATCGCCGCATCGGTCAGATCACGGATGATCTGTTCCACATCGCGGCCGACATAGCCCACTTCGGTAAATTTCGTCGCCTCAACCTTGATGAAGGGCGCGCGCGCCAGCTTGGCCAGACGGCGCGAGATTTCGGTCTTGCCGACCCCGGTTGGCCCGATCATCAGGATATTCTTGGGGTAAACCTCATCGCGCAGATCTTCGGGCAATTGTGCGCGCCGCCAACGGTTGCGCAGGGCAACCGCCACCGCCCGTTTGGCATCGTTTTGCCCGATGATGAACCGATCAAGTTCAGAGACGATTTCACGTGGGGTCAGATTGGTCATCACAAAGTCCTATAGAAATGCGGGCCAACAGAACCTAGTCACCCCGACGCGAAACACAAGCGCCCGTCAGGCCGGGCCCGAAGCGCCATAGGGCGGCAAACGATCTTTGCCGGGAAAATCCGGCAAGGCGCGCATCAACCGGCTGCGCAAAGGCACCCACCACGTGCCAAGCGCCGTCACAAACGCCCCAAGGATCAGCAGGATCAGCGCCCAATGGCCGATACTGGCCCCCGCATCACCGCGCACCACCCATGAAATCACTAATGCGATATAGACGATCCCGGCGGTCAGGAACGACCGGCGGTCGATCACCAAAGCCAATACCGCAATCAATCCCAACGCCACCGCAGTGGCCGTCATTCCGGCATTGCCGCCAATATTGTAAAGTGTCATCGCCACCGTATTGACCAAAGCCGGGGCCGCCAGCAGGTGCAGCCAGAACGCCGTCGCTGCATGCCGCCCCAACCGGTACGGATCGCGAATATCAAACCACATACCGCCCAAAAATGCGCAAATACCGAAAATCAGCGTGGCCAGCGAAAATCGTGAGCTGTTGAGCAGATCGAAGAACACCGTGCCCATTCCAGAGCGCATCCCCGCAACCACATCGATCGAGGCGGTCAGCGCATAAATGGCGATCAGTCCGAATAATCCCAAAATGAACATCGAGAACGGCAGACGAAAGCGGCGATACCAAATTCCCATCGCCGCCATAGCGATCAGTGCCGAAAGAATAACCGTGCCACGGTCTGGCAAACTGCCCTGCACCAGCATCGTAAGGGCCGAAACATATACACCGCCACCGAAAGCCGCCGCCAAAACCATCGAAGGCAGGTTCATCCGTCGATCCAGCGTGAAGTAATTCGCCCACCACCAACAGATCGCGGCAGAAATGGCAGGCAAGGCAATCAACATGGTGACCCCGCCAAGCCAGCTGAGCAAAAGTGAGATGCCCGCAAGCAAGATCAGCAGGCCGACCGATACGAAAATTTCCGAAAACCCCTTGAAGAATTCAAACGGTTCATCCTCGGCGGGCATGCTGGCGCGTTTCCCCGCGCGATCATGCGCGATGGCGGCCACATCTGCCGCTTGCGCTTCGCTCAACACCCCGGCCGCAACTGCGGCACGCAGATCGGCCTGACCGATCTCTTTTGACTCGTTACCCACCAATTGTCTCCACCGTTAGATTGCCGTTGGTATAAACACAGATATCTGCGGCAATCGCCATCGCCTTGCGGGCGACATCCTCGGCGTCCAGATCGCTGGCCATCAACCCGCGTGCGGCGGCCTGTGCGAAATTCCCGCCAGATCCTATGGCTGCCACGTCATGTTCCGGTTCAAGCACATCGCCCGCACCCGTGATCACGTACAGATCCTTGCCATCCGTGACGATCAGCATCGCCTCAAGATTGCGCAGATATTTGTCCATCCGCCAGTCCTTGGCCAATTCGACCGAGGCGCGCTGCAACTGCCCCGGGGCCGCCTCAAGCTTTTTCTCCAGCCGTTCCAGCAACGTAAACGCATCCGCTGTTGATCCGGCAAATCCGGCCACCACATCATGGCCGCCGGGTGACAGCCGCCGCACCTTGCGCGCGGTGCCCTTGATCACGGTTTGGCCCAGACTGACCTGACCGTCCCCGGCCACAACCACCTTGCCGCCACGCCGCACCGCCAGAATCGTTGTGCCGTGCCAGCCGGGAAATTTGTCTTCTGCCATCGGGTGTTCTCCAAAATGTCTTACCGATATATGGCGGCCCAGACCGGCCACGGCAAGCCGGGGCTTTTCGGCCGGGCCCAAATCGGGCAGTTTGGCGGTATCTAACCACTTGGACCTGCCTTGGAACAGACAAGACTGATCAACACCACGATGGCGCTTTGGCCGATGCTGGCCAAGGCGGCTGGTCTGGCAGAGGGCACGCCCGAGGTGCAGCCTTTGCTGATCCGGCCCGCCAAGGATGCGGCGCGCATCATTCTGGCGCTTGAAGTGGGTGGTAAGCGCCTGATTATCAAACACGAATACACTGCGAATGGCGACGAAAACCCCCATTTCGCCGAATCCCTCCTGGCCCAGTCCAAGGCGCGGCTGCGGTTGACCGGCAATATGCTTGATCTGAAGGTGCCCGAAATCCTTGCCCATCTTCCGCACCAGAACCTTGTCTTGATGGAACGCCACCCCGGCGATCAGGCCGCCCATCTGATCGAAGAAGCCCGCAGCCGTCTTGACCGGCGCGAGGTTTTGGCAGCCGGCGGGCGCTGGCTTGGGGCTTACCACCGCGCGCTGCCGCTTGCCCAGCGGCCCTATCAAACCCGCTTCGTGGTGAACCACCTGCGCAGACAACGCAGCGCCATCGACCAAGGGCATGTCCGGGTGGCGGAACCCGCAGCCTTCTTGCGCCTCTCGGAGGCGGTTGAGGTATCGGCCACAGCCTATGACGGCAAACCGGTGCGCCACGCCTGGCAACACGGCGATTTTAGCACCCGCAACCTGCTGATTGATGCCACCAGCACCGCCGCGATTGATTTCAAGCCGGAACACTCCGCCCCGATCGGCCATGATATCGCGCGGTTTTTGCTCGATTACGCCGCGCTTTACGGCGAACATCCGAAAATTCCCGATGGCCAGATCCTTCAGGGCCCCGACCGCGCCGCGTTTTTTCGTGCCTATGGCCTTGATGAACGCGCCGATCCGTCGATCCGCTTTCTTTACGGCGCGCAAAGCCTGTCAGACTGGTCGCGGATACCGGCGCGCGAAGATCAGCGCAGTCTGATACAGGTCTTGCGCCTGCAAGGCCTTATGCAAACCAACCGGCGGCTTTACCCCACCCTGGATGCGGCATGAAAAAAGGCGCCAAAGCGCCCTTTTCCGTCAACCATTTGGCGAGGTCAGATCGACGCTTCAATCCAGCTTTGCAGTGCCGCCTTGGGCGCCGCGCCGGTCTTGTTTGACACAACTTCACCGCCTTTGAACAAGAACAGCGCCGGAATGCCGCGCACGCCGAATTGCGCCGGTAGGTTGGGGTTGTCGTCAACATTGACCTTCACAATCTTCACCTTGCCGTCGTAATGCGCCGAAAGCTCTTCAAGTGCCGGGCCGATTTGTTTGCAAGGGCCACACCATTCCGCCCAGAAATCAACGACAACGGGCAGCGGGGAATTGCGCACTTCGGCATCGAAGGTGGCGTCGGTAACGGCAAGCGTGGCCATGATCTGTCTCCGGGAATTATGGGAATGGGTGTTGCCCATAAACCTAGGTTGCGCCCTCAGGATCGTCAAGGCCGGAAAATCAAGGGAGTGTGTATCTGCTCAATGCTTCCCTCACGATATTGAGAGGAAGCGGCATCAGCACCGCATCACGGGTCCAGACAATCGCGGTTTCAATCCGGCTGTCGGGATAGATGTCTTGCAGCATTGCCGCATAGGCCCCCATCTGCCGCAAAATCCCCTCGGGCACGTGCTCCGCGCGATCCGGCACCACCGCATTGGATTTGAAATCAACCGCCAGCACCCGGCCCGGCTCGACAATCAGCCGGTCAATCGTCCCGAAAAGCTTGCGGCCCTGCAAAACCTCGGGCCCTGCGGTCAGTGCAACCTCGCTCAGGGCTGCGGGGCCAAACAGATGCGCCAGACCGGGCGCTGAAATCACCCCCCATGCTTCGGCCAAAAGCGTCTCTATTTCGGCCAGATCCGTTAGATTTTCCGCCTCAAGCAAGGCGCGCGCGGCGGCTTGCCAACCGGCTTGTGTCCCCGCCACCGGCTGTTCCAGCAACAGGTGCAACAGCGTGCCACGCCGCATTGCGCCCGCCTCATCCATCCCCGCCTCATCCATCCCCGCCTCACCGGGCAGCGCCTTGGCTCCCCCCAAGTCTGAGGGCGACAGCGTCTTGTCGGCCCCGATCGCAGCTGGGGCTGGCATGCGCGTCCAATCCGGCAGCGCCATGATCTGCGTGTCACCGGCGGCGGCCTGCACCCCCAACGCATCCGGCCAATCGCCCCGCGCAAAGCGCTTGCCCGCGCCAAAGTCCCATGACGCACCAGACATCGGCAAGGGTGCAGCCCCGGCCTTGTCGACCGCCGCGTCAATCAGGCTGAACCAGCTTTTGGCACCCTCACCCACCTCCCCCGCGGCACAGACGATCAGCCAGTTTTCCGCCCGCGTCATTGCCACATACAAAAGCCGCATCTGTTCGTCGGCTTCCTTCTCCTTGCGCCGCGCCACCTCGGCTGCAATCAACGGCGGGCTTTCCTCGGCCTTGGTTTTCCACAGCGCCGCCCCATCCTCTCCTCGGATAACCGCGTCGCGGTCTTTATTGGCGCGAACGGCCGTATCGGGCAAAATGACAATCGGCGATTCCAGGCCTTTCGCCCCATGCACCGTCATCACCCGAATGGATTTTGAGCCGGAATCGAGCCTTCTTTTAACCTCAACCTCCCCGGTTTGCATCCACACCAGAAACCCGGTCAGGCTGGGAATATTGCCCGCTTCATAGCCCAAAGCCTCGGCCAGAAACGCGTCAATCCCGTCTTCCGCCTCCGGCCCCAGCCGGGCCAGAAGCCTGCGCCGCCCGTCATGCCGGGTCAGCACCCGTTCGATCAGCTCATAGGGGCGCAAAAAGTCGGCCTGTTTGCGCAGATCGTTCAAAACCGCCAGCGTGGCTGCGTGATCCTCGCCGCGCGCGCGCAGCGCCTGCCAAAGATAGTCCTTGGCCCCCCGCCGATGCGCAAGGCCAAAAACCGCCGCTTCCGACCAGCCAAACAGCGGTGATCGCAGCGCCGCGGCCAGCGACAGATCATCCTCGGGCGTCGCCAAAAATGCCAAAAGCGCCGTCAGATCCTTCACCGCAAGCTCGGCCCCCAGCCGCAGCCTGTCCGCCCCCGCAATCCGAAGCCCCGCGGCCTTGCAAGCCCGGATGATTTCCTGGAACAGCGCCGAACGACGCCGCACCAAGATCAGAAAATCGCCCTCATGTACCGGGCGCGGACCATCCGCGGCCGGTATCTGCACGCCTGACCCGATCATCCGGCCAACTTCATCGGCGATCTTCTCGGCCAGTTGCACAGCCTCATGCGTTTCGCTCAGCGTGTCCACCGGGTCGTCCCACCGTTCCGGCTCGGCCTTGGCAGCACTCGGTATTGGCGCCCAAAGATCGACGCGCCCCGGCAAATCACTTTTGAAGGCAATATGCTTGGTCTCACCGCCCAACCCCGCGTGCACCCTTTCATCGAAGGTCAGATCGACCACCTCAAGCACCGCCGCCGAAGACCGGAAGGAATGAAGCAGCTCAAGCCGTTGAAACGGCGCGCCCGCCCCCCGGTGCCGGTCTGCAAAACGGTCGTGCATCTGATCAAACGTCTCAAGATCCGCGCCCTGAAACGAATAGATCGATTGCTTCTTGTCGCCGACCACGAATATCCGCCGGTCGCGGTCGCGCGCCCCTTGGCCTGCGGTAAATTCCTCGGCCAGAGATTCGATCACCCGCCACTGGCCGGGGCTGGTGTCTTGCGCCTCATCCACCAAAATATGGTCAATGCCGCCATCAAGCCGATAAAGCACCCAGGCCGCCACCGATCGGTCCGACAAAAGATCGGCCGCCCGCGCGATCAGATCGTCAAAGTCCAAAAGCCCGCGAGCGGCCTTACGCGCCTGATATCTGGGCAAGAACGCCCGCGCAAATCGATGCAAGGCCCGCGTTCTTTCCACCGCCTCAAGGGCCAGTCGCTGCCCCCGCGCCGCTTCAACCCGCCGCATCAAAGCCTCAAGACGCGGCATCAGGGCGGCCGCCTTGCCCGCCGCCAACCCCTTGGTCGGAAAGGCCCCGACCTTGGCGCTAAAAGGTCCGGCCTTGGCGGCTTTGCTGTAAAGCAGCACGCCCTCCAGCCCGGCAAGCGTTGCCAGATCCGGCGGATCAAACCGCAAGTCGGCAAGTGTGCGCCCGGCCTTGCTGTCTTGCGGACCACTGGCCTGCAAAAGCGGAACAAGCTCCGCCATAACCTCGGCCTCACCACCCAAAAACACCGTACACAACAGCTGTTCCGCCGCAAAATCCGGCGAAAGACCGAACAAGGCGCGCGCCGCCTCGGGTGTCATCTCACCGGAAAAACCGTCACTATTCCGGC
Source organism: Albidovulum sp. (assembly GCA_049670445.1). Taxonomy (GTDB): domain Bacteria; phylum Pseudomonadota; class Alphaproteobacteria; order Rhodobacterales; family Rhodobacteraceae; genus TMP-24. The sequence goes on from JBATTI010000136.1 coordinate 6,645, forward strand.
ATATTTCGCCCAGGATACTAGAAAGATCGTCGTCAGAACGCAGCCCCGCCAAAGCATCCACCGCGCCCACATCCTCCCCCGCGGCCATGACCTCGACAATTTCCTGGCGCAGCAAGATCGCGGCCCGGTCATCCATCTCGACGAAATCCGGCGACACCCGCGCCTCAAGCGGAAAGCGCCGCAAAAGCGAGGCGCAAAACGAGTGGATCGTCTGAATTTTCAACCCCCCCGGGGTTTCAATCGCCCGTGCAAACAGCCGCCTTGCCTTGGCCAGGGTCTGCGCATCAATCGCCCCATCAACGCCCAGATCCTGCAAGGCTGCGCGCAGCTTGCCCTCTTCCAGCATCGCCCATTCGCCAAGCCGCTTGAACAGACGGTTTTGCATCTCGGCCGCCGCCGCTTTGGTATAGGTCAGGCACAACACCTTTTGCGGCTCGGTCCCGGCCAGCAAAAGCCGCGCCACCCGGTCGGTCAGAACCCGCGTCTTGCCCGATCCGGCATTGGCCGCCAGCCAGGTTGAATGGCCCGGATCGGCGGCGCGTACCTGCGCTTCGGTGGCATCATCACGCCTCATCCGACATCCTCCGGGCTTGGCGCATCGCTCATCTGCCATTCGCCGAAACGGGCCAGATGATCATAGTCTTCCACCCGCCCGGCCTCAAACACCGCACGGCGCGACATATAGCCGTTTTTGGCATCAAAATAGTGTCTGATCAGGCGCAAAAGCCCCGCCCAATGGCCGCTGAAATCACCCTCATCCTGGTCGGTTGTCAGTTCCACGCCGTCGCCGCCCAGTTGGATATAGCTCACCGCATGCACTATTTGCGGCCCCACTTTGGCAAAGGCACCGCGTTCGGCCATCGCCGCCTCCAAAAGCAGTTGCTTGTCGAAATGCTTTTGTTGGTCTTTCGTCGGCGGCTTACCGGATTTATAATCATAGATATGCACCGACCCATCGGCGCGCTGGTCAATCCGGTCGGGTCGCGCGGTCAAGGTGAAATCGACCCCGTCCAGCCTGATCTTGCCGCCGCTTTCCAGCACCACAGGCGTGCCCAGACGGGCGCGCGCCTCTTCCGCCTCCACGAAACGCGCAGCAATCCGCGCGATCCGCGCCAGCCAAAGCCGCTGCGCCGAGGGCCATGGAACCTCTTGCACAAGCACAGCTTCCGCCACCGCCATAAGCCGGGCGCGGGCGGCGGGCAGATCTTCCACCTCTGGTCGGCTGGCCACGAATTTCTCAACAATCTTATGAAGGGCCGTGCCACGCAAACGCGGGTCGGGTTCCGGTGCCAAAGGGTCAAGGGGCCGCAGCCGCAATATATGGCGCGCATAAACCGCATAGGGGTCGCGGATCAGCGTCCTTATCGCCGTGACCGGCAGTTCAGTCGGGCGCGACGCAACAGGCGGGCGGGGTGACGGGCGCGGGGCCGCATCAACCGGGCTTACCGCCTCAAAAGCCTGCACCAGATCAAGCCAAACCTGCCCGCGCGCCTTCATTTCCGCCAGAACACCGGTTTCACCGTCAAGGCCGCGCAACAGATTGGTCAGCCGGTCAAGCCAGCGCGACGGCACCGTTTGCGCCTCATCATCACGGATGGCGCGGGTCAGGATCACCCGGCGCGCGGCGATGGCCTGTTGAAAATCATGCGCGGCAAGGCCGATCTGGCGTTCGGGCAACAAAAGCCCGGCCTTAAGCCGCATTTGCCGCGAAAGCCAAGGGTCGGGGCCGGCGGCTTCGGGCCATGTCCCCTCGTTCAGGCCGGCCATGATCACCAGATCGGCCTGAACTTCGCGCGCCTGACGCGTACCTTGAATAGCGATCAGCGGATGGACGGCATCGCTGTCGCGCACCGTTTCTTTTTGCAGGATCGAGGTCAGAAGATCGGCGAAACCGCCCGCCGTGAAATCGCCGCCATGGGCCGATTCGCCGCGCAGGGCCAAAAGCCCGGCATGGGCCGCGCGCCCGGCCTCTTCGCGCCATAACTCGCTTGCCGCGGGCTGCCCGCCCGGCCCCGCCGCCAAGGCCTCCGCCATTGCCAAAAGCGTCTCTGTATAGGCCAAAAGTGGCCCGTTCTTGGCCGATGGCAAGGCCTCCAGCCATCCCGCCAGCCACTCGGCCCAGATAAGCCGGTCTGGTTTGTCGCTGGCCCAGTTGCGCAGGTCATCGCCGGTTGGAAAGGGCGGCCCATGCCGCCGCAGCCGAAGCTCCAGATCGCGGGCAAAGCGCAAATGATCGCCGCGCATCTCATCGTCGCCCGTTGCGGTCAGCGGGTGTTTTAGCAAAACCAACAGCGCCTCGCCCGTTGGCCTTTGCCCGAAAAGTGCTGCGATATGGCGCAAGAACCGGCCCGGCGCTGTCAGATGCAAGGGCCGCCCGGCGCTGTCATCGGGGCGCAGGCCCCAGCGGTCAAGTGCGGCCACCACCCGCCGCGCCAGCACCCGGTCGGGTGAGATAAGCGCAGTGCTTTGCCCCTCTTCGACCGCGCGCCGCAGCAAAAGCGCAATCGCCATTGCTTCGGCCCGTGGCGTCGGTGCCTCGATCAGGGTCAGCCCATCGGTCGCAGGGCCAAGCGGGCGAAGCTCCGCGCCATCGCTCAGCCACTGGTCGGTCACCGGGGCGGGGCGCAGCGCCAAAGACACCAGCCGGTTGCGCGGGGCATCAGGGGCGGGGGAAGCCTCCCATAAATCCACATCACCGGGCAGCATATCCAGCGCGCTGAACAGCCGCACATAACGATACTGCGGGTGGTCCTCATCCGGAATTACGCCAGAACAGAGACTGTTCCACGCCAATTCCGGCAAATCGAAATCAAACCCCGGCAGCACCAGAGCACCTTGCGGCAGGCCCGCCACCGCTTGCATCAGCAGCGCGGTTGCCCCCCGTGATCCGGTGGAACCCGCCACGATCACCGGATCAGCGGGGGCCTCTTGCTTCCAGCCGTGGATCAGCGCTTCCACCACGCGCCTTTGCCGCCCCTCCGCATCGGGGGCCGCATCGGGGGCCGCATCGGGGGCCGCATCGGCATCAAAAAACTGCGCGACGATGCGCAAGAAGGTCAAGCTGCGCTCCCAATGCGCGGCGTGATCATCGGCAAATCCCGGGGCTTCAAACGCCGCCGGGGCCACCCCCTCGCTTTGCATCTCGGCCATCAGCCCCGCAAGGCTGTCGGCAAGGTCAAAAACCGCAGTGCCCGGCGCAAAATCGCCCTGATGCGCCACAAGCCCGCCAACCAGCCGCGCAAGCTCCAGCCTTCGGCGCAGCGGCGGCACCGCAGCAGGCACCCCCGGCAGCGCATCATGCCCCAAGTCAGTGACAAGCCGCAGCCGCGGCAAAAACCCCGCGCCGATTTCCTGAAAGGCCATGCGCACCCGCGCCTGCATCCGCGCGGTGTTAAGGAAAACCGTGACCCGCGCCATCGCTTCGGGCGGCTGGTGGGCCATCCGCGCCACCAACCCGCGCGCCAGGGCGCGGGGGAAATCAGCGCCCGGCGGCTGGGCAAAGATGCGCGGCGTCGCGCTTGGGTCAAACATCCGGCACATCCTTGAGCATGGTTTCGGCCAAAGCAATGCTTTCGGGCCGTCCGACATCGCACCAGCCACCCCGGTGCATAACCCCAAAAAGCCGCCCCTGGGCCAACATCTGGTCCCACAGTAGGTTCAGCGAAAACGCCGCCTCGTCAATGGCCGCAAGCCCGCCCGTCACAATGATTTGCGCCCCCGTATAGACAAGATCCCCCCC
>JBATTI010000137.1:0-15768 GCA_049670445.1 Albidovulum sp.
CCCAAGGTGATGCTGTTTGACGAGGTGACATCGGCGCTTGATCCCGAGGTCATCGGCGAGGTCACGAACGTCATCCGCAAACTGGTATCCGAGCATAACCTCACGATGCTGATGGTCACCCACCAGATGGGCTTTGCCCGCGATATCTCGGACCGGGTCTGTTTTTTCTACGGCGGCAAGATCGAAGAGCAGGGCGCGCCCGCCGATCTGTTCGGCAATCCCCAAAGGGAACGGACGCAGCAGTTCCTGAGCGCGGTCAAGGAAGCCGTCTGATCTGCATTCCGGGCGTCAGACCCGGATCCCGACTTCTCGCAGAAGGTCTCGCGCCCGGTCGGACAAGGAGCCGGTGCGCCAGATCACGAAGTAGCGGCGCCCGGTTTTGAGCTGATGATCTGCAAGCGGCACCAGCCGACCGGCCTCGATCTCAAACTGCAGGACATCCGGGCAGCCAAGCGCGATGCCCCGCCCCCGGATCGCAGTATCAAGCGTGCTGCTATAGGAACGCAGGTTCACCTTCGGCGCCTGTGCGATTTCCAGCCTTCCGGTCAGCTCTGCAAAATCGCCCCAGTTGACCCATTTCGGCGTCAACTTGTCGAAATCAAGCAGCGTCGCACCACCAAAGCCCCCGGTCGCCGCAAGCAAAGACGGTGCTGCAACCGGCAGCCAGATTTCTTCGAACAGGGTGGCGCCATCCCAACCTGCGGGAATGTCAGCACCGTAATAGATGAGCGCATCACTCTCCAGCGCGAACAGGTCGGCATCCTTGTCCGTGGCGGTCAGTGTGACCGGGGCGGCGTTCGGACCAAGCAGATACTCATTGATACGTGGCGTCAGCCAATATTGTGCAACGGCAACATTCGCGGCCAGAGACAGCCGCTCTCCACTGGTCGTCCGGCGCATCTGCTGAAGGCAGGCATTCAGATATTCCAGCGCCTCTGTCGTGTTCGCCGCCAATGTTGTGCCAGAGCGCGTCAGGCTTATGCTGCGCCCGCTGCGGTGCAAAAGCGGGAATCCGAGCCAGTCCTCCAGCACCTTCATGCGTTTGCTGACTGCAGCCTGGCTGACGTTCAGCTCACGCGCGGCGCTGGTAAAGCTGCCATGCCGGGCAACTGCCTCGAAAAACACAAGATAATCGAGGGGCGGAAGAGAGCGGCGATAGTTTTTCATAACCTGAGGTTATCATAAAGCCACAGGAGATGTCACTTTGGAAACGCCGGCTGCGATCGTAGTCTGACATATCATTCGGCACATCTGTGGCATTGACCTCGGAAAACCGAACGCCCAAGGAGATGCCAGATGTTTACCGAAAGACTGTCTCGTTTTCAGACCAGGCTGGCTGCGGCCGGCATTGATGTGGCACTGATCACCGACGACGACAACGTCTACTACCTGACAGGCTACTATGATTACCTGCATATGGAATTCGGCCGCCCGACGATCCTTGTGGTGCCGAAGGATGGTCCCTCACTCCTGATCACGCCGACAATTGACCTCAACTCCGCGAAGTCGGCGGCGCGGGTTGACCGCATCGCGCCGTGGAATGATGGCATGGGCAAGGAATGGCGCGAGGAATTGCCTGACGCTGTGAAGGGCGCGGCCAGCGTCGCCATCGAACCCGGTCACATGCCGCCGCTTGTCCGGGCCTGTGTGGACGAACTGGTCGGCAAGGAACGGCTGACCAGCGCCACCCCGATCCTGAACCAGATGCGGATGATCAAATCGGCTGACGAGCTGCAGCTGGCAAGGCACGCGGGTGAGGTGGCGACCGCAATGATGGCGGCGGGTCGCGCGGCAATTGCCGATGGCGTACCGGAATTCGAGGTGGCGATTGCCACATCGCTGGCTGGCACCCGCAAGGCCGCCGCACTTTTGGGTGCGCATTACGACGATACCGACATGTCGCCCAACACGCATTTCCTGCAGATCATGGCCTCGGGCCGCGACATCATCAAGACCCATCACCGCGCCTCGACGCGCATCATGCGCCGGGGCGAGCCGGTGTTCCTGTGCTTTTGCGGCATGACCAACTTCCACCGCTTCAAGCTTGGCTTTGACCGCACTTTCTGGATCGGCGATGCACCGGACGATCAGGTTGCGGTCTATGAGGTGGCCGTGGCCAGCCAGAAGGCGGCACTCGACGCGCTGAAGCCCGGCGTCACCGCCGAAAGCGTCCATGCGGCCTATGCCGAGGTTATTCAGGGGGCGGGGTTCGAATATCCGTTCCGCTGCGGCCGCGCCACGGGCTTCAGCTTTCTTGAGGCGCCGCAGCTTGTTACCGGCGACAAGACCATCCTCCAGCCGGGCATGGTCTTTGCCGTCGATGGCTCTGTCTCGGTTGAAACCTTCCGCGCGCAGGTCGGCGACAGCTTCATCATCACCGAAACCGGCTGGGAGCCGTTAACCAGCCACCCGAAATCCATTGAGGAGGTTGTTCTTTGATGTTCAAGTCTGGCCAAACCATTCAATCAAAATCACGTTCGCCCGAAATGGACCGTGGACGCCATCACCGCGCCAAACTCGGGTTTATCCTGATGTCGACCGACCCGTCGGCCGAGGGCGATTTCTGGGATATGGCCCCAGAAGGTGTCGCGGTCTATGTCACGCGGCTGAAGACAGACGATCACACGACGACCGAAACGCTCGCGCGTCATATCGAGCATATGGCCGATGCCGCGTCGCGGATCCAGCCCGAGGCGCAACCCGATGTTGTCAGCTACAGTTGCACCTCGGGCTCGATCGTCATCGGCGAAGACCGCGTCATGGCAGAGATCCGGAAGGGTGCTCCCTGGGCGCAGCCGATGTGTCTTGTTCAGGGCGTTCTTGATGCCTTGCACGAACTGGGGGCCAAAAAGCTGGTGGTCGGCACGCCGTATCTTGACGAGATCAACACCGCCGAAGCCGAGTTTCTGGCCGAGCGCGGCTTTGACGTGCTTGACATTCAGGGCCTGAATATTGCCAGCGGTTGGGACATGGGTCTGGTCACACCCGCCTATTGGAAGAAATTCGCGCTGGAAATCGACCGGCCTGACGCCGATGTGATCTTCCTGAGCTGCGGTGGGGTGCGATCGCTTGAGGCGGTCGCGGAAATCGAGAAGGCCACAGGCAAGCCGGTTGTCACCTCGAACCAGGCGCAGTTCTGGTCGTGCCTGCGCCGCGCGGGGATCATGGATGAGCTGGAGGGCTTCGGTCAGATATTCAAGCATCCGGGCAAGCATCTGCGCAAGATCGCCTGACCCGATACCCCCGCTTCACCGCTTGAACCGTGTTTTGACAAGGCATGACCGGCCAGAAAGGCTGCCCTACCCCTCAATCGCGCGCGCCCGAACCCAAGGCCCATGGGCGAAGAATATCGCGGTTCCGGAATAGGGCAGAAGATCATCTGAATAACCTTTTCAACCGCCACCGGAGGGCCCAGGATGAAACCGCACATGTCGCTTGATGCGCTGCTTGAAGCGCTGGCGCGCAATGCCGCGCTGCCCGATGAGCTGGCCGAGGCAACGGCGCCGCAGATCTATACATCGCCCGAGTTTCTGGAACTGGAACTGGACGAGATTTTCAATCACGAGTGGTTTTGCGTCGGGCGCGAGGATGAATACGAAAATCCCGGTGACTACCGCGTAACGACAATCGGCCGCGACCCGGTCATCGTGCTGCGCGATCGCGCGGGCATGCTGCGCGCCATGTCGAACATCTGCCGCCACCGCATGTCGGCGCTTCTGGAAGGGTCCGGCAACATCAAGGGGCGCATCAGCTGTCCTTATCATGCATGGACCTATACCCTTGACGGCCAGCTTATCGGTGCGGCCTTCATGCGCGATAATTTCGATAAGAAGAAGGTTTGTCTGCCGCAGTTCAACGTCGAGATCTGGCAAGGCTGGGTCTATGTCTCGCTTGACCCCAACGCCGCGCCATTGGCCCCGCGCCTAGCAAAACTGTCCGCGCGTCTCGACAATTACGATCTGCCAAAATACCGGACGCTGTTCCGGGCTGAAGAGATTTGGGACACGAACTGGAAGATCCTCGTGCAGAACTTCACCGAGGGCTATCACCTCTTTGTCGCCCATGCCCAGACGATCGAACCGGCGATGCCGACCAAACTTGCCAACGCCATGCATGGCGGTGACGGTTACAGTCTTTATGAACAGGGCCGGGTTCCCGGCAAGTCTTATGAGCGCACCTCAGACATGGCCGTGGACAACCCCCTTTTGACAGAGGAGGAACGCGGCAAGGCGGTGCTGTCGGCAATTTTCCCCTGTCACGTTTTTTCCGTAGTAGCGGAGCGGACCTTCTGGCTGTCGCTTCAGCCCTACGGTACGGATAAGGTCAAGGTGTTCTGGGGCGCCGACGCCTATCCAGGTGCCGTCCCCGATGACCCCGCAGAACGTGCCGCCTATGCCGCAGAACTCAAGGCCGGATTTGACCGCATCAATGACGAGGACAAGCCAATCATCGGCGGCATCGTCAAGAATGCCGGCGCGCTTGCCGCCGCACCGGGCCGCTTGTCGCCGAAGGAACGGTCCGTCTGGTATTTCCAGCAATATCTTGCGCGCCAGCTTTGCAAGCGCCGCCCGGACCACATCGAGACCAGGGTGGGTTGAGGCTCGGGTCCGTGGCCAATCCGGGGCGGCTTTCGTCGGAACACCATTGTTGCGGGGGACTTCGCCAGGATGATCAGGGATTGGTTTGCGCAGGCCCGTCGGATCCGGAAGTTTCCACGCTGCACGATCCGCTTCAATCAATACTTGTCCGGTTTGTGGCCAAGAAAGACCTTGGTGACATCCTTGATGATGTCCCATGTCACACGGGCACCATCGCGCAGGAACAGGCTGTCACCGGGGCCAAGTTCGCAGGTTTCTCCGGTCGCGTGCTGAATGATCCGGCACTGGCCTGACAGAACGGTCATCAACTCGTCGCCCTGCTCGGTGCAGTCAAAAACCCCCTGGGTACACCGCCAGATGCCAAACCGGGTGGTGTAACCCGGCCCGCCCGCATCGATACGTCCCGAGGTTACGGGCGTGCCCGACCTGATCCGGTAGTTGCTGGCCGGATTATCCAAGGGCCAGTGTTGCAACGGCCCAACATCATCGCCCGGCTTGTAGCTGATCATCCTGTCGTGTCCCGTCTCTACCCGGCCTGTCAGATGACCGGCAAATCCGGCGCTGCGCGGGTGGTGATAAGCTGACCGCCGGTTGCGCTGACGATGATGTTTTCTTCATGCACCATCATTAGCCCGTCGCCATAGCTGAGCGAGGGTTCAAGGGTCAGGACCATGTTTTCGCGCAACTCCGTTGTGTCGAAAGCCGCATGCGAGGGCTGTTCGGTCAGCTGCATGCCCAAGCCATGCCCAAGCCGCCCGATATCGCCGCCGCTGTCGTCCAGTTCGGCAATAACCGCCGACATCGCCTTGAAAAGGTCGCGGCAGGTATTGCCGGGCCGGGCCGCGGCAATGCCTGCCTCGGTGGCGCGCCAAAGTACATCATAGGCCCGGCGCGCCATATCGTCGGCGCGGCCAATCGCCCAGTTGCGGTCGAAGTCGCAAAAATAGCCGTCCCAGGTTGACCCGGTGTCCAGCATCAAGACATCGCCGGCTTGCAAAGGCCGGCGCGAGGGGGGCGAAATGACATCGACATAACCGCCCTGATCGGCCGCGCCGACAAGATAGGGTACGTCATCGGCACCAAGCGCCAGCGCCTCGCGTTTGAAGGCGCGGAAGACTTCTTCAAGCGCCATACCTTCGGAAATGATCTCTGGCACCCGCGCGAAAGTGGCCGAACCGATGCCGCAGATATGCCTGAGCTTCTCGATCTCGGAAGCGGATTTGACCATGCGCAGGCCCTGCACCAAAGCGGTCGCATCGTCGATCTTCAGGCCAGGCAGGCCCGCGATCAGCCGTTCCCAATCGCCCAGCGGCATCCGAAGCGCGGTTTCATGGCCCTTCATCACGCCCAGCTTGGCGCCGGAGCTGGCCAGCGGTGCAAGCAGATCGGTCAAGAGGCTGATCCCGTCATCAGTGGGGTTCGGTGCGCTCCAGCTGCGGATGTCGCGGACCCATGTGGTGCGCATCAGCGCAGCGCCGATCTCGGGGATCACGGCGACGGGATCGCCGCTGGCCGGGACGAACAAGAACCAGGGCCGCGTCGGGCTTTGCCAGAACAGCGTCTGGAACCCGCTGAAATAGCGCACATCAGGTTCGGTCAGCAAAAGCAGCCCGGCAAGCCCGTCGCGCGCCATCGCGGCCTGAGCCTTGCGGGTACGCGTCTCGAATTCAGTGGCGGCAAATCCGCGCTGCGGCAAGTCAGGCTGCATCACGCCCCTCCATGATCATCTTGAAAATCGCCGGATCCGTCACGCCTTCGGAACCGATCAGCAACACGCGTGAGTTTGCATCAAGATCAAGCCTTTCCGAAAGCCCCTTATCTTGCCGCGCTGCGATCAAGGCCGCAAGACCGGCAATCGCGCTTTCCCCGGCCTCGACGGCGGGGTCCCCGCCAATCGGCCGTGCCAATAGCCGCACCGTGGGTGCGACGATGGATTCTGGGATGGTCAGAAAATCCGACGCCTCTTCGGCCAGAATATCCCAGGCGAGCTCTGAAGGTTCGCCGCAAGACAGCCCCGCCATCAGGGTTTCTTCGGCAATCGCCACGCTGGTGGCCGTGCCGGTTTTGGCGCTCTCGAACAGGCAAGCGGCCAGTTCCGGCTCAACAATGATGACGCGCGGGGATTTGTCCCCCCAAAACTGGCGCAGACCGGCAACGACACCAGCGGCCAACCCGCCCACACCGCCTTGCAAGAAGACATGCGTCGGCGCACGGTCAAGTGTTTCGCAGATCTCGTCGATCATCACGCCGTAACCCGACATCACATCGCGCGGCGGCTGCGAATAGCCGGGCCAGGAGGTGTCCGAGACGACGAACCAGCCGTTCTTTTCAGCCTCTGATTTGGCCAGAGCCACAGAAGCATCATAGTCACCCGCAATCCGGATCACATCCGCCCCAAGATCGCGCATCGCCTGTTCCCTGCCCTTGCTGACCTCGGCATGGATATAGATCCGGCATGGCGCACCAAAGCGCTGACAGCCCCAGGCAAGTGAACGGCCATGGTTGCCATCGGTGGCAGAGACCAGCGTGATCGCCCCGCATTCAGCCTTGTATCTGCCCAGACGGATATCTTCGAGACTGACCTCTTTGCCGGTCATGCGCGCCACTTCGCGCTGCAACACCCTTTGTGCGGCATATGAGCCGCCAAGTGCCTTGAAGCTGCCCAGCCCGAAACGCAGGCCTTCGTCCTTATAAAGGATCTCATCAACACCGATCCGGGCGGCCAGCGCAGAAAGCGAAACCAACGGCGTAGGCGCATAGCCCGTCCAGCGCGTGATCTCGTCGCTTGCGGTGACAAAGTCTTGCTTCGTCAGAACGCGCATCGCCGCGTCGCCGGTTTTCCGTGTAGCAGCAACATGCCCCAATCGGGCAAGGGGAAGCAGATCGGTCATCTTATGTCCTTTCGGGCTGGCAGGCGATCGCCCGCCCCTGAAACACTCGTCCCGACTTTAGATGTCCGGGCGGAACTAATGCGTCAAAGATGCGAAGAGCTATGATGAAAACTGTTCCCAATGGCCCTGACACCGATCTTTTTCGGAATACCCCGCCAGTTCGGCGTTCAGCGACTCAAGACCGCCGTGGCCGAGAACTCCGCCAGTTCGCCGCGCCAGACCTGACGATCAAAGCAAAATGGTGTACCTGCCGCGTCCCGGATTACCTGTTCCAGCTCGATCACCGCGTGATGCGGCGCTAGGCCCAGAAGCCTGGCCTCCTCCGCCCTGAGGGCGCGCATGCGAATCACGATTTCGCCGGTACGCGCCCCGGCCTGATAGTGTCGTTCCAGCAGCCGGGTTGTCGACTGGCAAAGGTCATGGGCCAGCAGGCCGGGAAATCGCGACGCAATGGCATATTCGGTCTCAAAGAAGGTGGCGTGACCCTTGATCCGAAACAGCCGTGTGTATTCAAACAAGGCCTCACCCACAGGCACGCAAAGCGCTGCGGCCAGTTGAGAGCAGGCCCTGGTTTCCGCCTTGGAAATGAGTTCGATTTCAAGCGCCAGATCGCCCGACTGGACGTCTGCGACAAAGCTGATCATCTTGCTGATGTCGTATTTCAGGCGCGGAGGCGAGACGAAACGCCCTTTGCGTTGCTCATTATAGGCCAGCCCCTCTGCTTCCATCGCTTCAAGCGCGCGGCGCGCAGTCATTCTGCTGACCCCATGCGCTTGTGCAACGGCCCGCTCCGACGGCAGCGCCGAATGCGCAGGCAAGGTGCCTTGGGTGATTTCGCGCTTCAGAAAATCCGCGATCTGGCGAAACCGGGGTTCGGGGTCTGGCGATCTGACGGGTGGTCTTGACATAGGGACTCCGAAATTTTTTCTTTGCGTAGCACGGATCGTGGTATATACCAACACCAGCTGGTATATACCAATGGATGTCGGCCGGGCCCTTGTTCCTTGCCCGACAGCCGACGGACTGCTGGCCTGCTTGCCGATAACACGAAGAGGGAAGGCTTTCGATCATGGATGAGAAAGACTGCAAAACCCGCATCGAACGCCTGACGTTCACGACGGATGCCGGGGCGGGGTCGCGCGCGCGTATCGGTCTTTTGGTCCTGGAATCCGATCAGACGATGGAGTGGGAGTTTCGGGCGTTGACCGATCTGCCCGGCGTGTCGGTCTATCATGCACGCCTTGCCAATGATGTGACGGTCACCCCTGACACATTGGCGAAAATGGCGGATGAATTGCCGGTCGCGGCCCGCCTGCTGCCCGGCTATATGGGCCTGAACGCCATAGGTTATGGCTGCACGTCGGCGGCAACCATCATCGGCGAGGACCGTGTCGCCAGTATCATCGGGGCGGTTCACCCGGGCCTGCCTTCCACCAACCCGCTGACGGCGGCCAAGGCGGCGCTGGCCAGCCTCGGGGTCAAGCGCCTGGGGCTTTTGACCCCCTATTCACCCGATGTCACCAAGGCGATGCAGGCGCGGTTCAACGACGCGGGCATTGCAGTCTCCGTCGTCGGCTCGTTCTATGAAGAAAGCGATCTTGTTGTCGGCAAGATCGACGCGCAATCAATCCTGCAAGGCGCCCTTTCCGTTGGGCAGTCAGCGGATGTGGATGGCGTTTTCATTTCTTGCACCAGCTTGCGAGCGGCAGGCATCATCGCGGCGGCAGAAAAGGCTTTGGGTAAGCCGGTGACCGCAAGCAATCACGCGCTTGCCTGGCACCTGCTGCGGCTCGCGGGGATTACCGACACCCGCGACGACGCCGGGCAACTGTTCCGCACGCAACTGGCGTAGCCTGACCACCGCCAACCCTTAGGACCAGATATATGCAAAAGCAGCTTCCTTCCCACGCACAGGTCGTCATCATTGGTGGCGGTATCCACGGCTGTTCGGTCGCCTACCATCTGGCAAAGGAAGGCTGGACCGACGTGGTTCTTCTAGAACGCAAACAACTGACCAGCGGCACCACCTGGCATGCGGCCGGGTTGGTTGGGCAGTTGCAGGGCAGCCACTCAACAACCGCTTTTGCCAAATACGGGATCGAGCTTTTGCAAGAGATCGAGGCAGACACCGGCCAGAACCCCGGCTATCGGCGATCGGGTTCGATCTCGATCGCGGTGAATGAGGAACGGCTGGCCGAACTGAAGCGCAAGGCCGATTTCGCCTCGCTTTTCGGGATCGAGGCGCAGTATCTGCCCACCCCCGAAATTGCCGAACGCTGGCCGCTGATGAACCCCGAAGGGGTGCTGGGCGGCATCTATATGCCCAGCGACGGCTCGGCCAGCCCGACCGATCTTACGGCGGCTTTGGCCAAGGGCGCGCGGATGCGGGGCGCCAGGATATTTGAGAATATCAAGGTCGAGGAAGTGCTGGTCGAGGCCGGCAAGGTCACCGGCGTGCGCACCAGTGAAGGCACGATCACCGCCGATTATGTGGTCAACTGCGGCGGCATGTGGGCGCGTGATCTGGGCCGCCAAAACGGCGTCGGTGTGCCCCTGCATGCTTGCGAGCATTACTATCTGGTGACCGAGCCCATTGCCGATCTGCCCAGGGATCTGCCGGTCTTGCGGTCTTATTGCGATGGCACCTATTGGCGCGAAGATGCCGGCAAGCTCTTGTTCGGTTTCGCGCATTTCCATGCCAAGCCCTGGGCCGCGCAGGGTATCCCCGAAGACTTCTGCTTTGACAGCCTGCCCTTCATCGAGGATGACGTGATGGAGGTTCTGGAACTGGCGATGAACCGGGTGCCCCTGTTGCAGGAAACCGGCATTCGCACCTTTTTCAACGGCCCCGAAAGCTATTCCTACGATGGCCGCTTCACGCTTGGAAAGGCGCCCGACCTTAAGGGCTATTTCGTTCTGGCCGGGGTGAATTCGACCGGCATCCAATCCGGCCCCGGCGCCGGCAAGGCTTTGGCCGACTGGATCCGGCTTGGCCATCCGCCGATGGATCTGAGCGAGATGGACCCCGCGCGTTGCGAGGAGTTTCAGGCCCGCGACCCTTACCTGCGCGAACGTTGCCCCGAAACGCTGGTGCGGACCTATGCGATGCATTGGCCGAATTATCAGCGCGAAACCGCCCGCAACCTGCGCCGCACCCCCTTTCATCACGCGATGAAGGCGCATGGTGCCTGTTTTACCGAAGTGCAGGGATGGGAACGCCCCGGCTGGTTCGCGCCCGAAGGCGTGGAGCCGGTCTATCAGTACAGCTTTGGCCGCCAGAACTGGTTTGACCATGCGCAGGCCGAACAGAAGGCCGCGCGCGAAGATGTGGCGATGATCGACTATTCGATGCTGGGCAAGCTGATGGTCGAGGGGCGCGATGCCGAAAGTTTCCTGCAGCGCATCTGCACCAACAATATGGCGATGAAGACCGGGCGGGTCGCCTACACTTTGATGCTGAACGACCGTGGCGGCATCGAAAGCGATGTGACCGTGGCCCGCCACGGCGACGAGGCCTTCATGGTGATGAGCTCGATCTCGCACACAAGGCGCGACTATCTGCACCTGCGTGATCACCTCTTGCCCGGCGAGGATGTGCGCCTGCGCGATGTGACGCCCTCTTATGGCGTGCTGGCCATCGCGGGGCCAAAGTCGCGCGACCTGCTGGCGGCTGTCAGCGACGCGGATCTGTCGAATGCCGCCTTCCCCTTCAACAGCCACCGCAGCTTTCATATCGGCCATGCGCGCGTCTTCGCGCAGCGTCTCTCTTATACCGGCGAGATGGGTTGGGAGATTTTCGTCACCCCCGATTTCGCCGAACATGTCTTCGAGGTGCTGATGGAGGCGGGCCAGGCTTTCGGCCTGCGTCTGGCGGGCGGTGAGGCACTCAATGCCCTGCGCATCGAGAAGGGTTTTGTGCATTGGGGCCATGACATGGCCTATACCGAAGCGCCGCATCAGATCGGGCTGGAGTTTGCCTGCAAGCCGGACAAGCCCATCCCTTTCATCGGCCGTGAAGCCTGTTTGGCGCGCAAGACCGAAGGCAAGGGGCCATTCCTCTGTTTTGTCAAACTGCGCGATCCTGCACCACTTTTACACCACAACGAACCGGTGCTGCGGGATGGCAAGGTCGCAGGCTTTGTAACTGCCGGGGCCTACGGCTATTCCGTCGGATCTGCCGTTGGCCTGTGCTTTTTGTCACTGCCCGAAGGCGCATCAGACAAGCAGGCGATCGAGAATGATACCTATGCGGTGATGGTCGAAGGCCAGGCCTTTGCCGCCGATATCAGCCTCACACCTTTTCACGACCCCAAAAGCAAACGCATGTTTGGCTGAACGGCGCGGCCATAGGGGATTGGGTATCTGAATACTGCCACTGATTTGTTCTTCATGGTCTTGGGCGCTGACTGTCTTGGGGGCACCTCTTAAAGCAAATGACTTTGGACTGCGTCATTTCATCTACAGCAAACTTGACGCCTTCTCGACCTAAGCTCCCTCGCTTGGACCCGCCGAAGGGCATTCCGTCGAAACGAAAATCGGAACTGTCGTTGATCATGATACCGCTGCACTCAAGCCGATCGCAGATGGTTTGGACCGCCGCAAGATCATTCGAGAAGACGGCGCCATGCAGCAAGAATTCTGGCGTATTCGCCTCAGTGAGTGCGTCATCAAGATCTGCATAAGCGACCAGACATACCACTGGTGCAAAAACCTCTTCGCATAGAATTTTTGCCGTCTTCGGCACATTTTCAAGGATTGTGGGTTCATAAAACGCGCGGCGCCTCTGGTGGCCGGTAAGGCAGGTCGCCCCGGCGTCGATCGCGTCTTTCACCCAGGCTTCCGTTCGCCGTGCGGCCGCTTCGCTGATCATGGGGCCCATATCTGTTTTGGGGTCGTCCGGGTCGCCCAATGTCATCGCCTTCGTCCGTTCCACCAACCTTGAACGAAACGCGGTCAGAACGCTCTCGTGACAGAAGATCCGTTGAACGCCGATACAGTTCTGCCCGGCCGCCCAGAATGCACCAGACGCGCATTCGGTTGCGGCGCGTTCGATGTCGGCGTCCGGCAAAACGAATACCGGGGCGTTGCCGCCCAGATCCATCGTGATCCGTTTCAGACCCGCAGAGCGGCAAATGATCTCTCCGGTTTTGGTGCCTCCGGTGAAGGAGATCATGGAGATCCGATCATCGCGAACCAGCCTGTCTCCAACCGAGCCATCACCAATCACAACTTGCAGGCATTCGGTTGGCAAACCGGCTTTGTGCAAGATGCCCACAAGGGCAAGGGCAGAATATGGGGTTTCGACGGCTGGCTTCAGAATACAAGCACATCCAGCGGCAATAGCTGGACCAACCTTATGGGCAACAAGGTTCAAAGGGTCGTTGAAAGGCGTGATGGCAAGGACAACGCCCAGAGGTTCCTTGGTGAAATACCCAAAACGATCCTCAAGACCCGGATAGGAATCGAAGGGGATTTCCTCGCCCGATACCCGCTTGGCTTCCTCCGCACTCAGCGTGAGGGTGTTCACACAGCGGTCAACTTCCTTAAGGGCCTGCGCAATTGTCTTGCCGCATTCCGCCGTAATTCTTCTTGCAAACTCGACGCGTTGCGCACGGATCATATCGGCTGCATCGCTCAGGATCCGCGCTCTTTCGTGACGCGGCATGGCGCGGGCCGTGACCCGACCGATTGTTGCGGCCTGCAATGCCTTCTCGACCTCCGCTTCCGTCGCAACCGGAATGACGCCGATCAGCGTGTTGTCTTTCAGATTGCGAACCTCGACCTCACTTTTTGACCCCAACATCTGGTTAGACGGTTCCACTAGCGCGTTCCTTTCAGGATTGGCGCAAAACACGGCGACAAAGAGTTTCGATGGATATCAAGGATGTCCGAAAGCAGGGCATAGGCGGTTTCGATCCGCCCTGCCCCGGGGCCCACCACAGTCACATCACCCAGAACGTCTGTGCCAAATGAGACGCCATTTAGCGCCCCGCTGAGGCCAGCAAGAGGATCAGACATCGGCAAAAGAACAGGTGTGACACTCAGATGCACCTGACCCGCATCCTCCAGCCTGCCCGCCCCGATCAGTTTCCATCGCTTGCCTGTGTTCGGCGCGGCGCGAACATCCTTCTCAGCAAGGTTTTCAAGCCCCGTCACCTGTTCTGATGCGATGTTGCAACCGTAGCCGAAAAGCTCTCCGGACAGGATGCGCACCTTTGCAAAGACATCCGAACCACCAATATCAGCGCTTGGATCTGCTTCGGCGTACCCAAGCTCTTGTGCCGCTTTGATCGCTTCGTCAAAACTGTGGCCTTCTTCAACCTGCCCCAGAACATAGTTCGCAGTGCCGTTCAGAATTCCGCGAAATGATGAAATCGTGGCCCCGGCAAGGGCCTCCCGCGCAAAACGGATAACGGGTGTCCCGCTCATCACACTGCCTTCGTAGCGGAAGGCCAGACGATCAAACTGCGCGTCATTCCTAAGGCGCCCACCAGCCAGCGCCACAGGGCCCTTGTTGGTCGTGATCGCGTGCTTGCCGTGCGATTTGGCAAGGCGACAATGTGTAATTGCGGGTTCCCCCGTCTTGGGGTTCGTGAAGGTAAGTTCGGTGACAATGTCCACATGACCGGCGGTGATTGCCGCTTCATTATCGGCAACTGGTTTGCCGCCAGAAAACTGCGCCAATGCGCCTTTCTCATTTGGCAGCCGCAGCAATTCCTGAAGGTCCAGCCCATCAGGATCGCTGGCATAGCCAAGGAACATGTCAGACACCGACGTAATCCTGATGGCAATTCCCGGATCAAGGGAAAGCTGCTTTTCCTTGTCGATCAGCAATTGTGCAAGCCCGCGTCCAACATTGCCAAAGCCAATGACCGCAAGATCGTAGGTTTTCATGTTCATTCCCGATTTCCTTCAAGCAACAGGCACAGCTGAATGCCACCAACATTTCTAACGTCCTCCTCGGCCCGCAACGCAGGGGCTGTCAGGCACGAAAGGTTCATCGAATTTGTGGTTGATAAGCGCGATCAGGCCGCCGTCAGGCAACTGGCAAGTCTGTTAGTATTGCACCGTCGGGTGGATCAGATCAGGCCAAGCCGCACGGCTTTGATTGCTGCGTGATGCCTGTTTGCCGCGCCAAATTTCGGCACGATCTTGTTGAAATGATAATTCACGGTTGCCGATGAAATGGCCATCCTGTCGGCGATCTGTTCGGTGGTCAACCCGTCTGCCGCCCATTTCAGGCACTCCAACTCTCTGGCTGTCAGTTCAATGGGTGACGCGGATGATTGATCCTCAGAGCCAAGTGACAAGACGTGATCATGAAGTTGCAGACCAAGCACATAGATGAAATGGGCCGAACCATTCATGGCGTCCAAAAGCTGCCGATCGCTGCGGGCCGCTACAGAAAACAGACCTAATTCGTCAACTCTCCCGGCGATAGGAATGGAATAGCCGGTGTTGATTCCATAATCGCCCGCCTCATAAAATACTTTCTGCTCGGCCTTCTTGTAAGGGCTGATAAAACCGGAGTTGTCCCAGAAATACGGCAAGCGCGATCGCCGCCCCACAGCCACCACCGGGTCATAGTGGATATAGAGTTTGCGCTCATAACGCTCACGCCATTCCTGCGGATAGTTGGCGATGAAGCGATCCGTCTGGGCCCGCCCCTTGAGGTGCAGATACGAAAAATAGGGCAGCCCGTTTGCCTTCGCAACGTCGTGCAAGACGGTGCAAGTGTCATCAAAGTTCGTGACCCCATCAAAGGGGTTCTCCTGAAGCTGATGCGTAAGAATGACGGACCTCCCTTAACAAAGACCCTATTATATATGGGCAAAACAGGCAAAGCATTCGAACTAACACATCTGCTAGTTCCCTTGTGTGCCATATTGTTGGTCATGTGATCTCCATCAGAACAGAACCTGGGAGGTCAAAATGTTCAAATCCAAGTTGGCGATCCTCGCCGCCACGACTGCGCTTGTGGGTGTGTCCCCCGCGTTCGCAGATGTTATCAAGATCGGATTGCTTGCCCCACTTACGGGCCCCGCAGCAGCAGATGGCGAAGAATTCGTGCGCGGCGTCGAATGGGCCATCGAAGAAGCAAACGCGAAAGGCGGTGTCGCAGGTCATACGTTCGAAATTGAAATTGCGGACGTCAAAGACCAGTCCGCCGCCAACGTTTCCAGCGCCGCAGAACGGCTGATAGGGACCGAGGGTGTCGAAGTCATCCTGACCGGCTACGCCAGCCTGTCGATGTTTGAGGTCGATCTGATGGCAGAGGC
>JBATTI010000138.1:0-3339 GCA_049670445.1 Albidovulum sp.
CACGGACCGCGTGCCCGCAATTGACCCGACCTACAAGTTCGACCCCGATACAACCTTGGCGATCCTTGCGGGCTTCGCCTATAACCGCCGCGTAATGATCCAAGGCTATCACGGCACCGGCAAATCCACGCATATCGAACAGGTCGCGGCTCATCTCAACTGGCCTTGCGTGCGCGTCAATCTTGACAGCCACATCAGCCGTATCGATCTGATCGGCAAAGATGCGATCAAGCTGCGCGACGGCAAGCAGGTAACCGAATTCCACGAAGGCATCCTGCCATGGGCGCTGCGCAACCCCGTTGCCATCGTCTTCGATGAATATGACGCAGGCCGCGCCGACGTTATGTTCGTCATCCAGCGGGTGTTGGAGCATGACGGCAAGCTGACCTTGCTTGATCAAAATGAGATCATCACACCAAACCCGTCCTTCCGGCTTTTCGCAACTTCAAACACCGTGGGCCTTGGCGACACGACCGGCCTTTACCACGGCGTGCAGCAGATCAACCAAGCCCAGATGGACCGGTGGAGCCTTGTCGCCACGCTCAATTACCTGTCGCATGATGCAGAATCTGCGATCGTCTTGGCGAAATCACCGCATTACAACAACGAAAAGGGCCGCAAGACTATCGGCCAGATGGTCACCGTCGCCGATCTGACCCGCACCGCCTTCATGAACGGCGATTTGTCCACGGTCATGTCGCCGCGCACCGTGATCAACTGGGCCCAGAACGCCGAGATTTTCCGCAATGTCGGCTATGCCTTCCGCCTGACCTTCCTCAACAAATGCGATGAGCTGGAGCGCCAGACCGTGGCCGAATTCTACCAGCGCTGCTTTGATGAAGAACTGCCCGAAAGTGCCGCAAGCCAGAGCATTCGCTAACCTCGAAGGACCAAGCGGGCGGGCCTCAGGCCCGCGCCTTACCAAGAACGAGCCGGGACCAAATGAACAAACCCTCTGACAACCCCGCTGATCCGTTCAAGAAGGCCCTCGCCGAGGCCACCAAGACCATGGCCGATGACCCCGAACTCACGGTTTCTTATTCGGTCGACCCTCCGGCCCTGACCGGCGATACCATGCGCCTGCCGCAGGTCAGCCGCCGGATGAGCCGCGATGAGGTGCTGATCGCGCGTGGCACCGCTGATGCTTTCGCTCTGCGCCGCCGCCACCACAACGAAAGCGTCGCCGCCAAATACGCCCCCACCGGCCAGATGGCCCGCGATCTTTACGAGGCGATGGAAACCGCGCGTTGCGAGGCTGTGGGCGCGCGCGCCATGCCCGGCACGCTTGGCAATATCGACGCCAAGATCGGCGCCGAAGCGGAACGCAAAGGCTATGGCCAGATCCGCACCGCGCAAGAGGCACCGCTTGCGCAGGCTGCGGGCTTCTTGGTCCGCCACCTTGCGACCGGCCGCGATCTGCCCCCAGCGGCGGCGAATGTGATGGAGCTTTGGCGGCCCTTCTTGGAATCTCAGGCCGGCGGTACGCTGGAGAACATCCAGGACAACCTTGCCGATCAGGCAGGTTTCGCCCGCCTTGCCCGCCAGATCATCCGTGATCTTGGCTACGGCGACCAATTGGGCGATGACCCCGATCAAGATGATCAGGATGACGGCGAGGCCGAAGAAACCGAGGATCAGCAAGACAGTAACGAAGGCGACGACGCCCAAGATCAGGAAGAAGACTCAGAGGCCAGCCCCGAGCAATCACAAGAAGAACAGCAAGACGCCAGCCAATCCAAAGTCACCATGGATGACATGGCCGATATGGAAGAGGGTGAAGAATCTGAGCTGCCCGAATCCGACGCACCTCTTGATCCGCCCCCACCCGCACCGCATTCCGATGCTGACCCTAACTATACCGTCTATTCCACTGAATTTGATGAAGAAATCAAAGCTGAAGACCTGGCCGAAACGGCAGAGCTTGAACGCCTGCGCGCCTATCTTGACCAGCAGCTTGACCCGTTGAAAGGGGCTGTCTCACGCCTTGCCAACAAGCTTCAGCGCCGCTTGCAGGCCCAACAGAACCGATCATGGGAATTTGATCTTGAGGAAGGCACGCTGGATGCGGGCCGCCTTGCGCGTGTCGTGGCCAACCCGACCACACCGCTTAGCTTCAAAGTCGAAAAAGACACCGAGTTTCGCGATACCTGCGTGACGCTCTTGATCGACAATTCCGGCTCCATGCGGGGGCGCCCGATTTCGATCGCGGCGATCTGTGCCGATGTTCTGGCCCGCACGCTGGAACGCTGTCAGGTCAAGGTGGAAATACTTGGCTTCACCACCCGCGCCTGGAAGGGCGGGCAGGCGCGTGAAAGCTGGCTTTCTGCCGGTCGTCCGCAACAGCCGGGCCGTCTCAACGATCTGCGCCACATCATCTATAAATCCGCCGATGCGCCATGGCGGCGGGTCCGCACCAATCTTGGGCTGATGATGAAAGAGGGGCTGTTGAAGGAAAACATCGACGGCGAGGCGCTTGAATGGGCGCATCGGCGCATGTCGCACCGCCCCGAGGCGCGCAAGATCCTGATGGTGATTTCCGACGGTGCCCCGGTTGACGATTCAACCCTGTCGGTCAACCCCGCGAATTACCTGGAAAAACACCTGCGCGACGTGATCGCCATGGTTGAAAAAAAGCGCATCGTTGAACTGATTGCTATTGGTATCGGCCATGATGTCACCCGCTATTACAACCGCGCCGTCACCATAACCGATGTCGAGCAATTGGCCGGTGCAATGACCGAACAGCTTGCGGGCCTTTTCGACAGCAACCCCCGCGCCCGTGCGCGGATGGTCGGCATCAAGCGGGCAAGCTGAATGAGCAAAGATGGTCCTGATCTGGTGCGGGCAAGCAAACTGTTGAGTTTGGTCCTACGTCATGATCCGGGCGCGCTGGGACTATCGCTTGATCCTGAAGGATGGGTCTCGGTGCAAGAATTGGTCGTAAACTCTGACGGGCGGCTAACCGATGCCCTTGTGCGCCAGATAGTGCGCGAAAGCGACAAACAGCGTTTTGCTTTGTCAGAAGATGGCTCCAAGATTCGCGCGAACCAAGGTCATTCGCTTGATGTTAACCTTGGCCTTCAGCCAACCGTGCCGCCAGAAACCCTATTTCATGGCACTGCAGCCCAATGCGTAAAGGCGATCACCGCCGAAGGGTTAAAGCCCGGCAATCGCCAGTTCGTGCACCTGTCTGCGGACATGGAAACTGCGCAAAAGGTCGGCAGCCGCCATGGCCGCGCGGTGGTGCTGACGATTGATGCGGCCGGCATGCAGAAGTCAGGATCAAGTTTTTTTCGATCGGAAAACGGTGTATGGCTGACCAGATACGTTCCAGTTGAG
>JBATTI010000139.1:0-2294 GCA_049670445.1 Albidovulum sp.
TAGTACTAGCAACGACGGCACAAAATGGGTGCAAAGCTACAGTGGCTATAAAGGTGGCGCGAAGAAAGGCATCATCAAGGGCAACTTCGGCGGCACGAAATATGATGCCAAATGGTTTGTTAAGAAGGGTCAATGGTGCGAGAATTGGGGCGATGGCGAAGCGTGCTGGCAAGTTGAGCGCGTCGATGCCAAGTCATTGCGCTTATATGAAAACGGCAAGGCGAAGAAAAACCTCTGGAAGCTGAAGTAGCCACGCGATGGCCCTCTCCTAAGGTTGTCACCAACGCCCCAGGGCTAGCTCGTCATCCTCTTTGGCGGCCACCCATTCCGCACCATCCGCACCAAACTCTTTCTTCCAGAAAGGCGCGCGGGATTTGAGGTAGTCCATCAGGAATTCAGCCGCCTGAAACGCCGCCTCGCGGTGGCGGGCGGCGGTGGCGACCATCATGATCGCCTCGCCCGGTGCGAGCGGGCCATGCCGGTGAATGATCAGGCTATCGGTCAGCGTCCAGCGCCGAGCGGCGTCATCCGCGATGGTTGCCAACGCTTTTTCAGTCATGCCGGGGTAATGCTCGATCTCCATCCGGGACAGGCGGCCACCATCGTCGCGAACAATGCCCAGAAAGGTAACAACTGCACCCGCGCCTTTTGCGGTGCGCGCGAACAAGGCGCATTCGGCGCCGTAATCGAAAGGGTCTGACTGAAGGCGGATCGCCATGGCCTTAGCCCCCGGTCATTGGCGGAAAGAACGCCACCTCACGCACCCCGGCAAGGGGGGCTGCGAAATCCGAAAGCTCTTGATCCAGCGCCACGCGCAGGGCGCGCAGATCCGCGAAGGCGGCGGCGTAGCGGTCTTCGCGCAGCTTCAGCTCTTCCACTAGTTCGGCCACGGTTGCAGCATTGGTTTCGATCTGCTCTTTGGGAAGACCGATCCTTTCGCGCACCCATGCGAAGTAAAGAACCTCGATCATGCTTTCTCTTTCAAGAAAGGCAGCGCTTTGCGGAAATATTCCCAACCGGTCATCGCCGTCAGCCCAGCCGCGATCCAGATCAGGACCAGCCCCGCATCACTGGCAACCGAAGCGCAATCGCGTTTGCCGCAGGCACGAATCGGATCGGCAAGGCCGGCGATCACTGCGTCGGTATACTGATCTGGCGTCATGCCGCGCATGGCGACGCCATTAAGATATTCCAGCCCGGTCCCCAAAAACAGCACTGCAATGGCCACCATCTGTGCCGTTGTCTTCCATTTGGCCAGGTTGGTCACCTTCAGTTCGGCCGATTTCGACCCCAGATATTCGCGCAGCCCCGAGACAAAAACCTCGCGAAACAGGATCACGGTGGCGGGCAATATCAGCCATGGGTTCATGCCCGAATAGCCGGTGATCACCATGATGGCGATCACCACCATCGCCTTGTCGGCGATCGGGTCCAGCATCGCGCCGAATTTGCTTTCTTGTTTCCACAGCCGCGCCAGATAGCCATCGAAATAGTCCGTGATCGCCGCCAGAACGAAGAGCGAGAGCGCAAACCAATCGGCCCATGGGCGATGGAAATACAAAAACATCACCGCAACGCCGGGGGCTGCGAAAAGGCGAAGAACCGTCAGTATATTCGGGATTGTCCATGTCATGACGAATGAGTAGCCGAAGGATGCGGTTGGGGAAAGTGGTTTTGCCGGGTCGCGCCAAGCATCAGGCATAAGTGGCCTATGTCAGCCAGATTTGAAACGCCGTGCCGCTGGCCATCGCCCCCAGAAGGGCGAAGATAATGTATAGGGCAAAGACCGGGCGCTTGACCAAGGCGAAAACCGCGATGGCGGCGGGGAATGAGGTGACGCCGCCCGCCACAAGAAACGCAAGCCCCGCGCCGGGCGCCATACCTTGTTCGATCAGACCCGACACCAATGGCAAGGCGGCGTAACCGTTCAGATAGGCGGGGACACCCACGAAGGTTGCCGTGATTATTGGCAAAAACCCCTTGCCGCCCAAGACCGATGCGATCCAGTCGTTGGGCACATAGGCAAGCATCAGGCTTTCCAAGACAAAGGCCAATGTCAGCCATTTCAGCAAAAACAGGGTCGTGACCCGGGCTTCGCGGCCGAATTTGGCGCGCCGGGCATGGTCGTGCCAAAACCGCCAGACCACCGTGCCGGAGCCGCGGATTGCCGATGCGCCGCATTTGCCGCCGCCGATACCCGGGCGAAGCGGGTCTGCAAAATAGCCCAGACGCATCAGCGCGAAGGTGACATAGCCGCCAAAAAGCCCCAACCCGATTGCGGCAAAGGTTTTTGC
>JBATTI010000140.1:0-2200 GCA_049670445.1 Albidovulum sp.
GTTGGGCACGAAAGAGCCGCTTATGCCCCGTCTGGTGCCGGCTCTGGGCCGGCAAATGGGGGCGGCCTACCCTGAGTTGCAGCAGGCGCAGGCCCTGATCACCGAGACCTTGCATCTGGAAGAGACGCGCTTTGCCCAGACGCTGGAGCGTGGTTTGCGGCTTTTGGATGATGAGGTCGTCCGGCTTGGCGAAGGGCAGCCTTTGCCCGGTGCGGCGGCATTCAAGCTTTATGACACATTCGGCTTTCCGCTGGATCTGACCCAGGATGCTTTGCGCGAAATGGGGCGCAGCGTGGATACCGCCGGATTTGAAGCGGCAATGGCCGAACAAAAGGCCAAGGCCCGCGCCGCGTGGTCAGGCTCGGGCGAGACCAAGGATGCGGCAATCTGGTTTGATCTGGCCCAGTTGCACGGGGTGAGCGAATTTCTGGGCTATGACACCGAAACCGCCGAAGGCGAGGTTCTGGCCCTGGTTGAGGGTGCAAGCGAGGTGCCAGAAGCAGGGCAGGGTGCCAAGGTGCAGATCGTCGTCAATCAAACCCCCTTTTATGCAGAATCGGGTGGGCAGGTGGGCGACAAGGGCGTGATCCGCACCGATACCGGCATGGCCAAGATCACCGATACCAAGAAATCGGCTGGCATCTTCATCCATATGGCTGAGGTCAGCGAAGGCACAATCTCCAAGGGGCAGCCGGCGAAACTTGAGGTTTCGCACCCCTCCCGCCGTGCCATTCGCGCCAACCATTCGGCGACGCATTTGCTGCATGAAGCCTTGCGCCGCGCGCTTGGCGATCACGTCGCGCAGCGCGGATCGCTGAATGCGGAAGACCGGCTGCGCTTTGATTTCAGCCATTCCAAGGGGCTGTCGGCAAACGAGATCACCAGTGTCGAGGCTGAGGTGAACGCATTCATCCGCCAGAATACCGCCGTCGAGACCCGGATCATGACGCCGGATGACGCGCGCGCTTTGGGCGCGCAGGCGCTTTTTGGCGAGAAATACGGCGACGAGGTGCGGGTGGTTTCCATGGGCCATCTTGCGGGGTCGGGCAAGGGCATTGACCGTGCGACCTATTCGTTGGAGCTTTGCGGCGGCACACATGTGGCGCGCACCGGCGATATCGGGGCTTTCGTGGTTTTGGGCGATAGCGCCTCTTCTTCCGGTGTGCGCCGGATTGAAGCGCTGAGCGGGCAGGCGGCGATGGACCATCTGCGCGCCCAGGATCAAAGACTGGCCGAGGTTGCCGCTGCCTTGAAGGCGCAGCCCGCCGAAGTGCCGGGCCGGGTCAAGGCGCTGCTTGATGAACGCAAGGCCCTGACAAATGAGCTGGCACAGCTGCGCCGCGAACTGGCGATGGGGGGCGGTTCTGCCGATGGGCCCGAGGTCCGTGACATTGGCGGGGTGAAGTTCACCGCGCAGGTTGTGACCGGCGTGTCGGGCAAGGATCTGCCCGGCATGGTCGATGACCTGAAATCGCGCATAGGCTCGGGGGCTGTGTTGATCATTGCCGATACCGGCGGCCGGGTGGCGGCTGCGGCAGGTGTCACGGCGGATCTGACCGCGCGTTTGTCGGCCGTGGATATCGTCAAGGCGGCGGCGGGCGCGATGGGTGGTACCGGCGGCGGCGGCAGGCCGGATATGGCCCAGGCTGGCGGCACGGATGCCAGCGGTGCGCAAGCCGCGATCAAGGCGGCCGAGGCGGTGATCGGAGGAATGAAATGACGGCTTTATGGATTGCCCATGTGACGGTTTTGGATGCCGAGGCATATGGCAAATATGCCGCCCTTGCGGGCCCGGCGATCGCCAAACACGGCGGGGTCTTTTTGGCCCGCGGCGGGCGCTATGTGCAGCTTGAGGGGAATGAGCGGCCCCGCAATGTCGTGGCGCGCTTTCCCTCGCTTGAAGCGGCGGTCGAATGCTATCACTCGGCCGAATATCAAGCGGCGCTGTCTCATGCAAAGGGCGCGTCAGAGCGCGATTTGATGGTGGTTGAAGAGGGCTGATGCTGGGGCCGGCCTCTGGGCCAGAACGGCCTTTGGGCCAGAACGGCCTCTGGGTCAGCACGGCCTTTAAGTCAGCACGGCCTTTAAGTCAGCACGGCCTGGCGGTGATGTTGCCCTGAAGTGGTACGCGTTTTACATGACGCAGGTTTGGGGTCAGGACCCATTCGATCGAAGAGGCGGTCTATGTCTCTGACCAGAT
>JBATTI010000141.1:0-2012 GCA_049670445.1 Albidovulum sp.
GGCGTTGTGGGCCTTGTCCTGCCGTGGAATTTTCCGCTGCTGATGGCGGCGTGGAAACTCGCGCCCGCGCTTGCTGCGGGGTGTTCCTGCATCGTCAAACCTGCCGAACAGACACCACTCACGGCGCTGCGTCTGGCGGAACTGGCACGCGAGGCAGGGGTGCCTGACGGGGTTTTGTCGGTTCTGCCCGGATTGGGCGAGACGACCGGTCAGGCCATCGGCAGGCACCCCGGTATCGATATCGTTTCCTTCACCGGTTCGACCGAGGTCGGCGGTTATTTCCTGCGCTATGCGGGGGAAAGCAACCTTAAGGTCGTGGGGCTGGAGATGGGCGGCAAAAGCCCGTTCATCGTGCTTGACGATGCCGATATCAATGACGATCTGATCGAACATGCCGCCATGTCGGCCTTCTGGAACGGTGGGCAGAACTGCTCGGCCAATATGCGCCAGCTTGTCGATACCTCGCTGGCCGAGGATTACGCCGAACGCATCATCGCGCGGGCGCAGGAATTCGTGGTGGGCGATCCGCTTGACCCTGCAACCAGCATCGGCGCCATGGTCACCACCGAGCATCAGGACCGTGTCATGTCCTATATCGGCATGGGCAAGGCCGAGGGCGGGCGGCTTTTGACCGGCGGCGATGCCTTTGGTCCGGGTGCCTTCATCCGGCCTGCGGTCTTTGCCGGGCTGACCCCCGATATGACCATCGCGCGCGAAGAGATATTCGGCCCCGTCCTTGGCATCCTGCCGGTCAAGGGGATGGACGAGGCCTTGCGCATCGCAAGTGACAGCGATTATGGCCTGCATGCCTCGGTCTTCACCCGCGATATCGACCGGGCGCTGCATCTGGCGCGGCGGCTGCCCTGCGGCACCGTCTCGGTCAACGGCTTTTCCGAGGGCGATGTGAAAACTCCCTTTGGCGGCTACAAGAAATCGGGCTCGCTCTCGCGCGATAACGGGACCGAGGCGATGGACCAATATCTGCAGACCAAGACCATCTGGATCTGCACCAAACACTGACCCTTTCGCGAAAGCCAAATCATGCCCAAGATTGCCAATATCCGCTGTGTTCTTCTGTCTTCGCCCTATGCCGATGCCGATGACCCTGAGATCAAGGAATGCTTTCCGAACGGGCCAAAGCGCACCATCGGCATGATCGAGGTCACGCTTGACAATGGCGTTACCGGCATTGGCGAAGGCTATCTGGCGGTTTTCGCACCCAAGGTCTTTCAGTCAATCGTTGATCTCTGCGCGCCGCAGGTCATGGGCAAGGACGGGTTCGATATCGCGGCCCGTGTGCGCGATTTGCGCTCGCTTTGCGATTACTGGTCCTTGCAGGGGGCGGCGCGCCATGTGATCGCGGCCTATGAGATTGCCTTGCAGGATGCCAGGGGCAAATCGCTGGGCAAGCCGGTCTACGACATCTTGAGTGACGGGCCCAAGGCCGATGCGATCAAGATCTACGGTTCGGGCGGTTGCTGCGACGCCAAGGAACAGTTCCTGCGCGAGCTTGACCTGTTGGAAAGCCTCGGCATCACCATCTACAAGATGCGCGCGATCAAGACCGACATTCTGCGCACCGCATGGGTGCTTGACGAAGCCGGGCGGCGCGGGATCGAGGTGGGGGTGGATATGTGCCAGAACCTTGCCGATCCGCCGCAGGCGGTGGACGATGTGGTCGGCTATGTCACGGCGGTTCATGGCCTGACCCGGCACCGCATGGCCTTTGTGGAAGAGGCCATCGGCCCGGACGCCCCCGAAGGCTTCCGCGCATTGCGCGCCCGCATCGACGTGCCGGTCTGCGGCGGAGAGGTGATCACCACGCCCAAGGAAATGATCGAACGGCTGAACGCCGATGTCTATGATTTCGTGCAGCCCGACGCCTCGGTCATGGGGGGGATTTCGGCGGTGATGGATGTCTTTGACGCCGCGAAAAAGAAGGGTACCGATGTTGTCGTCCATGCCTGGGGCGGGGCGGCGGCGATCATGGCCTCTTACCACGCGGCCTTTGC
>JBATTI010000142.1:0-9556 GCA_049670445.1 Albidovulum sp.
CCGCCAGCGGAATCGGTGATTTCCGCTATATCCTGAAATGGAATGAGCTGAACTCACCACTGCGCCGTAACGTCAGCCAGGATGAAGTGGGCAAATCCGCGCTTTATCTTTTGTCCGATCTTGGCTCTGGTGTGACCGGAGAGACACATCATGTTGATGCGGGCTATCATATTGTCGGTATGAAAGCCGTGGATGCGCCTGATATTGATGTCGTGACCGGACGCAACGGCAAGGATGAAGGAAAATGACGCTCGCAGCCTTCGCCGCTGTGGTTCTTTTGCACGTCATGGCCGCAGTCAGCCCAGGCCCTGCGGTTCTTTTGGCGGCGCGGACCGGCGTTACCGAAGGTTTTCGCGCCGGGGCGGCGCTGGCCTGCGGTATTGGCCTTGGCGCCGTGATCTGGGCCATGGCCGCGCTTTTCGGCCTTGCGATCATTTTCGAGATCGCGCCCGTCATGCTGACCACCCTCAAGATCGCCGGCGGGCTTTTTCTGATATGGCTGGCGCTCAATATGTGGTGGAACGCGTCCGAGCCTTTCGACACCAATGAAGCCACCCGCCTGCCCCGCTCGGTCGGTTCGGCCTTCCGGCTGGGGTTGCTGACCCAGCTGACCAATCCCAAACCCGCGATCCTGTTCGGTGCGATTTATGTCGGCACCATTCCACCCAATACCGGCTGGCCGGTCATTCTGGCGCTTTGGCTGGTGGTTTTCGCGGTGGAAACCCTATGGAACATCCTTGTGGCACGGATCTTTTCGCTTTCAACGACAAGGCGCGGCTATATCAGCCTCAAGACCCTTATTGACAGATGCTTCGGCGGGATGCTGGCAATCCTGGGGGTCAAGATCGCCGCGACTTGAGATCTTTGAATAGGAGTACACGTTTTGACCGACCGGCTACCGCATGAAAAAGGCTTTCACGTCTCCTGGGATCAACTCCACCGCGATGCGCGCGCGCTGGCATGGCGGCTTGACGGCCAGGGGCCCGATAATGGGGCCTGGCGCGCGGTCGTGGCCATCACCAGAGGCGGCATGGCCCCCGCGATGATCGTCAGCCGCGAATTGGACATTCGTCTTGTCGATACGGTCAGCGTCAAATCCTACAACCACCAGAACCAGACCGCCCCGCGCGTTATCAAGAAACCGCAAACCGATATCATGGGCGATGCGGGCGAAGGGGTGTTGATCATTGACGATCTGGTCGACACCGGAAAAACCCTGGAGCTGGTCCGCGATCTGTACCCCAAAGCCCATTATGCGACGGTTTACGCGAAACCCGAAGGGCGCGGCATGGTCCACACCTTCATCACCGAGGTCAGTCAGGACACCTGGATCTTTTTTCCGTGGGACATGGCATTGCAGTATGTCGAGCCTTACCGCGGAAAAGACTGACCACCCCCGCACAACCTGAACGCAGCCCCAAAGGCGGCGCGTCCGAGGAGACAGTTGATGCCCTTCGCGCTGAACCCCGCCCTATGCGCAACCTTCCCGCCTCCGGTGATGGAAGCGCGGCGCTGGCTTGATGGTGCGACATTTCCCGCCGACCGCCCGCTGATCAATGTAAGCCAGGCCGCACCCGTTGACGCGCCCCCCGAAGGTTTGCGCCAAGCGCTTGCCGATGCCGCCCTCAACACCGCCGAGGCGCATCTTTACGGGCCGGTTCTGGGCATGCCGGCACTGCGCGCGGAAATTGCAACCCAGTGGTCTGCGGCCTATGGTGGGCAGGTGGATGCAGCACAGGTGGCAATCACCCAAGGCTGCAATCAGGCGTTTTGTGCGACACTGGCCGCACTGGCCGCGCCGGGGGATGAGGTTATTCTTCCAACGCCTTGGTATTTCAATCATAAAATGTGGCTTGATATGGCCGGCATCGCCGCCGTGCCGCTGGCCACCGGTGCCGGGCTGATCCCCGATCCGGCGGCCGCCGCCGCCCTGATCACCCCGCGCACCCGCGCGATTGTGCTGGTCTCGCCCAACAACCCCTCGGGCGTGGAATACCCCCCAAAGGTCATGCGCGGCTTTTACGATCTGGCGCAGGCCCGTGGCATCGCCCTTGTCGTCGATGAAACCTACCGCGATTTCGACAGCCGCAGCGGGGCCGCACATGACCTTTTCGTCAATCCCGACTGGCCCGGCACGCTGATCCAGCTTTATTCCTTTTCCAAGGCCTACCGGCTGACCGGCCACCGTGTCGGCGCCATCGTCGCGGATGCCGCGTTTTTGGGGCAAGTCGAAAAGTTCCTTGATACAGTTGCCATCTGCCCCAACCAGCTGGGCCAGATCGGCGCCCTTTGGGGCATGCGCAATCTGGGCCAATGGGTGGCGGGGGAACGGGCAGAAATTCTGGCCCGCCGCGCCGCAATGACCGCCGGAATCAATCGGTTGCCGGGCTGGACACTTCTGGGATGCGGCGCGTTTTTCGCCTATGTGGAACACGGCCAACCCCTGCCCGCCGCTGATCTGGCCAAAAGGCTGGTGCATGAAGCCGGCATCCTGATGCTGCCGGGCACCATGTTCATGCCCCAAGATGATGCCGATGCTGCGGGTCAGATGCGCATCGCCTTTGCCAATGTCGGCGTGGCAGAAATCGACCAGATGATCGCCCGGCTGGCAAACTGGAAATACTAACCTCGTTCGCCACGCCTTGCCGAGGGCGGACGAAGGCCCTAAACACCTGCAGAACGGCAAAACGGGGAGCCTTGATCTATGTCTACGCCCTTGCGAAAGAAAGGTGGCAGCACTGTCATCTGGATATTGATCGCCCTGATGCTTCTGGGGCTTGGGGGCTTTGGCGTCACCAGCTTTTCAAGCAGCGCCACAGAGATTGGCCGGGTTGGCGACCGCAAGATAACCGTGAACGAATATGCCAATGCCCTGCAACGAGAGATTCGGGCCTTTTCGGCGCAGATGGGGCAGAATATCAGCTTTGCCCAAGCGCAGACCCTTGGGCTCGACAGAACCACGCAAGCGCAGATCATCGCGGCAGCAACGCTGGAAAATGAAGCGCAAAAGCTTGGGCTATCCGTGGGTGACGCGGCCGTTCGTGAACGCATCGTAACAGCCCCCGCCTTACAGGGCCCTGACGGCACGTTTGATCGCGGCGCATATAATATTTTCCTCAACGATCAAAGTCTTAGCGAAGCAGAATTTGAAAAAAGCCTGCGCGCCGAAGCCGCCCGCACCCTCTTGCAAGGCGCGGTTCTGGGCGGCGTGGCCGCGCCCGACGCTTTGGTTGACCGGCTCACCGCATGGTCCGCCGAGACGCGCTCCTTCACCTTCTCCGAACTCTTGCCGTCCGATCTGGCCGAACCCGTAGCCCCCCCCTCGGACGCGGCGATCCAAGGCTGGTATGACGCGCATGGTGACGCCTATATGCGCCCCGAGACGCGCAAGATAACCTATGTCTGGCTTGCGCCCGATGATCTTGTCGATAGCGTTGAAGTTGACGATAAAGCGCTGCAAGATCTCTATGATCAGCGCAAGGCAGAATTTGTGCAGCCCGAACGGCGTTTGGTTGAACGTCTTGTCTATCCAACCTCGGATGAGGCAACCGCCGCAAAGGCCCGCTTTGATCAAGGCGCGGTCAGCTTTGAAGATCTTGCGCGCGAACGTGGCCTTTCGTTGGAAGACATTGATCTGGGCGAAGCGACAGCAGATGAACTGGGCACTGCCGCAGAGGCTGTATTCGGCCTTGACGCACCCGGCGTTGTGGGCCCGATTGATACCGATCTTGGCCCCGCTCTTTTCGCGATGAACGGCATATTGGCAGCCCAGACCACCACATTCGAAGAGGCCCGGACCGATCTGCGTTCAGAAGTGGCGATTGACCGCGCGCGCCGCCAGATCAACGATCAGGTCGAGACGATCCAAGATATTCTGGCAGGCGGCGCAAGCCTTGCCGATCTGGCCAATGAAACCGATATGAAGCTGGGCGCGATTGATTACAGCGGCGAAAGCGAAGGCGGGATCAGTGGCTATGAAGCCTTCCGCACCGCTGCCGAATCCGCAACCACCGACAGTTTCCCGACCCTTGAAGGCCTGGATGATGGCGGCGTCTTTGCCTTGCAACTTGATGCCATTGATCCCCCCGCTTTGCGCCCGCTGGATGAGGTGCGCGAACAGGTCACCGCCGATTGGACCGCGGATGAAACCCAAAAGCAACTGGTAGCATTGGCGGGCGAATCTTTGGCGCAGTTGGAAAATGGCGCCAGTCTTCAAGGCATGGGCCTTATCACCACACATTACGATGCCTTCGCCCGCGCCGGTTTCATCGCCGACGCCTCATCCGAAATCGGCGCTGCGGTGTTTGAGATGGCCGCAGGCTCCAGCCGCGTGATCGAGGCAGACGGCAGGGTCTATCTTGTCACACTGGAATCGCTGAACCCGGCTGATTTCTCATCGCCCGAAGTGACCGCCATGCGCGACCAGATCAGCGACCGGCTGAACCAATCCGTTGCCCGCGACCTGTTCGAGATGTTCACCCGCGCCGCTCAGGCCGAGGTTGGAATTTCGCTCAACACCCAAGTGATCGCGGCCGTTAACGCGCAGATGCAATAGGTCGGCCCACCGTGAACCTGACCCCCACTTTTGAACAGTTTGAGGCCGATTGGGCCGCTGGCAAGAACCAGCTGGTCTACACAAGGCTTGCCGCAGATCTTGATACGCCCGTCTCCTTGATGCTCAAACTCGCCGATGCCGCCAAGATGAGCTTCATGCTGGAATCGGTCACCGGCGGCGAGGTGCGCGGGCGCTATTCGGTCGTGGGCCTGAAGCCGGATGTCATCTGGGATTGCCACGGCACCGAAAGCCGCATCAACCGTCAGGCAAGATATGATGACGCGGCGTTTGAACCTTTGGACGGCAATCCACTTGATACCTTGCGCCAGCTGATCGCCGAAAGCCGGATCGAGATGCCCGAAGGCCTGCCTGCGATTGCGGCGGGGCTTTTTGGTTATCTGGGCTACGACATGATCCGGCTGGTCGAAAACCTGCCCGATATCAATCCCGATCCGATCGGCGCCCCTGATGCGATGCTGATGCGCCCGACTGTGGTGGCCGTGCTTGACGGCGTGAAGGGCGAAGTCACCGTTTGCTCGCCCGTCTGGACTGCCTCGGGCCTCTCGGCACGCGCGGCCTATGCGCAGGCCGCCGAACGGGTGATGGACGCCGTGCGCGATCTGGAACGCGCCCCCGCTGGCGAAAGCCGCAGCCTTGGCGATAGCGCCCATCTTGGCGCATACCAATCAAACTTCACCCCCGAAGCTTATTGCGCCGCCGTTGACAAGGCCAAGGAATATATCCGCGCGGGCGACATCTTTCAGGTCGTCCCGTCCCAACGCTGGACCGCCGATTTCACCTTGCCGCCCTTCGCCCTCTACCGGTCATTGCGGCGCACCAACCCATCCCCCTTCCTGACCTTCTTCAACTTCGGCGCCTTCCATATTGTCGGCGCCAGCCCCGAAATTCTGGTGCGCCTGCGCGACGGCGAAGTCACCGTGCGCCCGATTGCAGGCACCCGGCCACGCGGCGCCACCCTTGAAGAAGACCGCGCCTATGAGGCCGATCTGCTGGCCGACGAAAAAGAGCTGGCCGAACATCTTATGCTGTTGGATCTGGGCCGCAATGACGTGGGCCGGGTCGCCAAAATAGGATCGGTGCGCCCGACGGAAAAGTTCATCATCGAGCGTTACAGCCACGTCATGCACATCGTCTCGAACGTCGTGGGTGACTTGCGCGCGGGCGAAGACGCGTTGTCGGCACTTCTTGCCGGCCTGCCTGCGGGCACCGTCTCGGGGGCCCCAAAAGTGCGCGCGATGGAGATTATTGACGAGTTGGAGCCCGAAAAGCGCGGCATCTACGGCGGTGGCGTCGGCTATTTCGCCGCCAATGGCGAGATGGATATGTGCATCGCGCTGCGCACCGCCGTTGTCAAAGACCAAAAGCTTTATATTCAGGCCGGTGGCGGTGTTGTCTTTGACAGCGACCCGCAGGCTGAATTTGAAGAGACGGTCAATAAATCCAAAGCTCTACGCAAGGCCGCCGAAGATGCGGGCCTGTTCGTGCGGCGCGCAAACAGCTGAGCATTCGCGCCATTGCCGCAAAGGTCAGTTCGCGCCCTGGGTCACCGCCATGATCGCCGATACCGGCGCCAGCGCAACGCTTGACGCCGCCGGCCCCCCCGCCCAGTCAAGCAAAGCCGCGACTGCCTCGGGGCTTGACGGCAAGGCGATCAGATAGCTGCCCTTTTGCGCGGC
This sequence comes from Albidovulum sp., assembly GCA_049670445.1. Lineage (GTDB taxonomy): Bacteria > Pseudomonadota > Alphaproteobacteria > Rhodobacterales > Rhodobacteraceae > TMP-24. The sequence continues at coordinate 6,253 of JBATTI010000142.1, forward strand.
GGTGAAAGACGCACGGTCCAATTCCCGGCCCAAACCTTCAAAGCCTCCATCAGCCTGATCAAACAGCCGGTCGATTGACGCATGCGGAATATTGCTACGCTCTGCCGCCCGCCGACCGGGGTTCAGCCCCTGATCATAGCCGACAAGGCCAAGGCCGCTCATGCCAAGCAATGTCGCCAAATGCTGGGCCATTCGCGCATTTCGCTGAAAATCAGCGGTTACCGCACCGGTATAGGCCACGGCTTCCGGCAAGGCGCGCTGATAGATCTGAAACGCCACCTCGAAATCAGAGGCCGAGGCACCAGTCGGCAGGTTTCGCGCGAAAATCGCCACCTCGGATCCCGCGGCGCGGTAGGCGGCCGCCGCACGGCTTGCATCCGGGCGTTCCGGATCAACCGCGATCGTCACCGCAAAGGGCAAATTCGCCAGCGCCTCCACGCCCAGCCCGCCCGCCTCGACCCCGATGTCGAACACCATCACGGCCATCAATGGCTTGCCCTCGGCATTGGTGAAATCTGCGGCATAAAGGCTGGCCGCCGCTTGCGGGGCTCCATCCGCCGCCACGATATCTTGCTCGGGCACTTCCTCGGCACCCGCTGCGGCATCATCTTCAGCGGCCGCATCTTGGCCAATCGACGGCAGACGATTGATCTTCACCCCCGACACTGTGCGCGACAGGCCCGGCTCGGGGCGTTTGGCAAGCGTTGACGGGGCAAGAGAGATTACCCGCGGCTTACCATCCTCGACGGCACCAGAATCAACATTGGCATCAACATTGGCATCGGCATCGGCAGTTTGTGTATCGGCCAATGGCTCTTCTGAGGGTTGCGGTAAAGGGGTCACTTGCGGCAATTGCGTCGCGGGGGTCTGCGGCGCCTCGGCCTGATCGGCAGGCGCGGCGATGTCTTCGGCCAAGGCGGGTTCAGCCGGAACCCCGCTGGCGGCATCTTCTTGCACGGCTTCGGCCACATCGGCTGCAGCGGCCCGGTCGGTGTCGGGGATCAATGGCAAAATCCCACCCTGATTGCCAGCACCCGACGACCTGGCCAATGTTTGTTCCAACAACTGCCCGGCTTCATTCGGCGCCGGTGCGGCACCGGATTCGGCGATCAACGCCCCCGGCGTGTTGACTTCAGGCGTCACGGCCGTGCCCGGCTGCACCACTGCGCCCAGATCATTCACATTCGGGGCCGATGGCGCATCGGGCGCATTGGTCGCGCCTGAGGGCGGGTTGCCGGCAGATATTTCCGCAAGGTTCAAAGAGGTTTCCACCTCTGGCGTCGCCAAAGCATCAATCATCGGCTGATCCGGTCCGGGTTCGGACGGCGATGATGTCGCAACCTCTCCGGCATCCGGCGGCAAGATCTCCGATCCGGCGGATAGCTCACCACCCACATCCGGCGCAGACCCGGCTGCGCTTTCATCGGGCACCACTTCTGCCGTCACGGCTTCAGACGGATCAATTGCGGCTGGGGCTGTGGGGGGTTCAGAAACCTCTGGCACCGATGCCTGATCGGAAGGCGCTGTGTCGGCGGGCGGATTTTCCGGTGCCGGTTCAACCTTTTCCTCGATCGGTGCGGCCTCAGTGGCCAACTCCGCATCGGCCACCACAACCGCAGCTGTGGGTTGATCATCATCGCCCGCCGCGCGCTCAAGCGGCGGCGCCATCAGCGAAACCGATGCCAGACCGACAAGGCAAAACGCCGCCCCGGCCATACTTCCCGCAATGAAACTTCTGCTCACACCTGCCTCCGGTGCCCGCCCATCTTCAAAGGTCCGCTTCAAGCCCTTGACCACGGGGCGCGGCTCGGCCCATGTATAACCCGACAGGCGTCAAGGTTCACCCCCGAATTTGACTGTTTGGGGCCAATGCGCGAAAAAGGTTTGGTATGCTGCTTTTGATCGATAACTACGACAGTTTCACCTATAATCTCGTCCATTATCTGGGCGAGCTTGGCGCAGATGTTGTGGTGCGCCGCAATGATGCGCTTGATCTGCAAGAGGCGATGGCGCTTGATCCGGCCGCAATCGTTTTGTCGCCCGGTCCTTGCGATCCCGATCAGGCAGGCATTTGCCTTGCCCTGACCAAGGCTGCGGCCGAAACCAAAACCCCGCTGCTGGGCGTATGTCTGGGCCATCAGACCATCGGTCAGGCCTTTGGCGGACGGGTTGTGCGGTGCCACGAAATCGTCCACGGCAAAATGGGCGCGATGCATCACGCGGATCGCGGCGTGTTTCGCGGCCTGCCCTCGCCCTTTCAGGCCACGCGCTACCATTCGCTTGTGGTCGAACGTGAAAGCCTGCCCGATTGCCTTGAAGTCACCGCTTGGCTTGAAGACGGCACAATCATGGGCCTGCGCCACAAGGCATTGCCGATTGAAGGCGTGCAATTCCACCCCGAAAGCATTGCCTCCGAACACGGGCATCAAATGCTTCGCAATTTCCTGATTTCCGCCAATGTCCCGTTGGGAGAGCCGGCATGAGCGACGATCTGCGCCCCCTGATCGGTATCGCCGCGGACCGCGCCCTGACCACAGCCGAGGCCGAAACCGCCTTTGAGACCTTGTTCAGCGGTGCCGCCACCCCAAGCCAGATCGGCGGCTTGCTGATGGCCCTGCGGACCCGCGGCGAAACCGTCGAGGAAATCGCCGCCGCCGCGCGGGTGATGCGCGCCAAGTGCCATGCGGTGCACGCGCCGCCCGGTGCGATGGATATTGTGGGCACCGGAGGTGACGGCAAAGGCACGCTGAATATCTCGACCGCAACCGCCTTTGTGGTGGCTGGCGCGGGCGTGGTCGTCGCCAAACACGGAAACCGCAACCTGTCGTCAAAATCCGGTGCGGCTGATGCGCTTGGACAGCTGGGCATCAACGTGATGATTGGCCCGGAAATTGTTGAAAAGGCTATGAAAGATGTCGGGATTGCCTTCATGATGGCACCGATGCATCACCCCGCGATCCGCCATGTCATGCCAACCCGGGCCGAGCTTGGAACCCGCACCATCTTCAATCTGCTTGGGCCGCTCACCAACCCTGCCGGGGTCAAACGCCAGCTGACCGGGGCCTTCGCCCGCACCTGGATCCGCCCCATGGCCGAAACGCTGTTGGCCTTGGGCTCGCAAAAGGCCTGGCTTGTGCACGGCGCCGATGGCACCGATGAAATCTCGATCGCCGGGCCGACATGGGTTGCAGCCCTTGAGGACGGCGCGGTGCGCGAATTTGAGCTGCACCCCGATGATGCGGGCCTGCCGGTTCATCCGTTCGAGGCGATCATGGGCGGCAGCCCGGAAGAAAACGGCGTGGCC
>JBATTI010000143.1:0-3068 GCA_049670445.1 Albidovulum sp.
ACCAAAGGCCCAGTCAGCGGGGCTCCATTGATGGTGAAATCGCCCGCACCGGCACGGTCAATCTGGGCATGGGTGGCCAAAAGCGCCCATGTCGCCTCTTGCGTCGAAAGCGGGCGGGCAAGCAGACTTGCGGCGACGGATTGGCCCAGAGAATTGGCGTCAAAGGCGGTTGTTCCGGCCTCTGCCCCCAGTGCCAGCAGGGCCGTCGCATCGCGCAGGTTGGTGCCGTAATCGGCGCGCCAGATCTGCGCTTCGGGCGTGTTGGCGCGGGCGGCGGCGTTTTGGGCGACGCGCATCGCCGCGCGTTTGAACATCGCATCCGCACGGGTCTGATCGCCGTAGGATGCAAGTGCGGCCCCAAGTTGGGCGGCGGCCATCGGTGTGTCAAAAGCCTCGGCTTTCACATCGGCATAATAGCGCAAATCGCCCATCGCCGCAGCCCCTTCGCGGGCCAGAACCATCAGCGCATAGGCCATAGCCCCACCGCCTTGGTCGAAGTCGGGGGCGTAGTTGATCTGGTTGCGCAGATTGTCCATCGCATTGCGAAAGGCGGTATCGGGTACGGCGTAGCCTTGGGCACGCGCACGGCTTAGAAAATCGCTGACATAGGCATCAAGCCACATATCGCCCGAATCTGCGTACCAAAGCCCGAAAGCGCCGTTGGAGGATTGGTTGGCCAACACCTCGGTTATGGCTTGCTGCACACGTTCGCGGATACCGGTGGTATCGCCCGCGCCCATGGCGGCGGCGACTTCCTCAAAGTAAAGAAGCGGCATGGCCTTTGAGGTAAGCTGTTCGGTGCAGCCATAGGGGTAGCGGTCAAGGCTGGCCAAGATGCCGGGCGCGTTGAACCGGGCTATGGGGCCAAGGGCAAGGGTTGCCTTGCCAGAGCCCGGGATGAAGCCCGCGAAGACATTGTCATCAAGGGTGAATTCTTGCCCAGCGGCCAAGGTGAACTGGCTTTGGCGCGATATTTCAGGGTCGTTGGACTGGACCGGTATGACAAGGGTCTTGATCAATTGCTTGCCGTCGGGCGTGGTCAGCGCGATGCGCAAGGTTGCGTCACCCTCTGAGGCCAAAGCATGAAGTGGAACCGACAGTTTCACCTTGCCTTGATCGGCCAGATCAACGCCTGACGGGGCATCGCCAAGCACCAGCCCATCAGCGCTGATATCAAGCCCCATACGGCCCGAAGGGCCATCGGCATGGACAAGCTCCAACCGTAATGTCGTTTGATCACCGGGGGCCAAGAAACGTGGGACAGAGGCGGTCACCACCACCGGGTCATGGACCAGCACATCTGCCTCGGCCTGACCGACCGCAGAGTCTGACCACGCCACAGCCATCAGCCGCACCGTGCCGTTGAAACTGGGCAGGTCAAATTCGGTGCGGGCATAGCCATCTGCACCAACAGCAATCGGGCCAGAAAAATAGGCGACCAGTTCTTCGGTCGGAGGCGGGGATTGAAGCTTGACCCCGCCCGCATCACCGCCCGAACGCACAACCCCCATGGCACCGTTTTGGCCATCAATCAGACGTCCGTAAAGATCATGGATCGCCATGCCAAGCTTTTGCTGGCCGAAGTAATGGCCGTCGGGATCGGGGGATTTGAATGCGGTCAGGTTCAAGATGCCGACATCGACGGCGGCGAGGGTGATATAGGCCGTCTCACCGGGTGCGATCCCATCGACTTTGACTGCCACTGGCAGTGGGCCGCGCGGGGCCACTTCGGGGGCCACCTCTATGCTGGTCCCAAGACGTTTGGTGCCGGGATCAACCCGTGCATATGAGAGCCCCAGCGCCCGGGTCGGCGCGCGGGTCGCCGCACCAGCGTCAAGCGGACGGATGACCGACGCGGTAACATATGCGCCAGCACCCCATTCATCGGTGACGGGCAGGTCGATGATGTTTTCGCCCGCCGTCACATTCACCGCCTGCATTGCGATCAGGTGGTTTGAGACGACATTGATTAGTGCCACGCCCGCCGCGCGCGGCACGATACGCAGCTTTGCCGTATCGCCCGCGCGGTAGGCGGGCTGATCAAGCGACAGTTCCAGCGTGTCGGGGGTTTGGGCCGCATCGGCGGGCGCATACCAACCCGCGTAAAAACGGGTGGAGGCCGCGGAATATTCGCCTCCGGCGCTTTCGACCACCAGTTCGTAATTGCCCCAATCGACTTTGGCGGCAATCGACACAGCGCCATCGGGCGAAAGCGTCACATCGCCTTCGGCCACGCGAGAGCGGGTTGTGGTGACATCCCAGTTCCATTGGCCATAAAGTGCGTACCACTGGTAATGGGTTTCCAGCCGGTTAAGCCGCCAATGAACAGCGCGGGAAGTGGCCTGCCCATCGGGGCCGACGGCGATCAGATCAAAGCGCGCCTCGGTATTTTCGGCAACAGCGCTGTCCATGAAGGCCGGTTTGATGCCGATGATCGGGGTGTCCGGCAAGATTATGCGTTCAATGCTACGTTCAACCGGACGGCCTGAACCTTCGGCAAGCCGAAGGGCCACGCGGGCCGTAAGCGGGCGGTTGGCGGCAGGACCAAGATCGGGGATGACAAGGCGCGCCGTGCCATTGCCTTCGGCATCGGTTTGCCCCGGGTCGGAAAGGCTGTCGTAATAGGGGGAGAAGGCGTCATCATATTTGCCAAATTCGTAGCCGGGGAATGCGGCAAGCCTGTCGGCGGCGGATATGCGGTAATCCCCCTCGATCGGCAGATCTGCCCCCGGAGCGCCAAAAAGATAGCGCGCCGAGATGGAGATTTCAGGGGCATCGGACAGGCGCAACGGGCCTTCGGGGGCTGCAAGTGTAAAGTCGATCCGTTCGGGCAAGAAATCTTCCACAAGGAAGGAGTGCGAGGCCAGCGGTGGGCCTTTTTCTTCAGCAAACACCTCGATCCGCCTGGTGCCGCGCGGAGCGCCGGCCCCGATGGGCAGTGACAAAGCCCGCCCGCCGCCTCCGCCGTCAGCAGCCAACACCCGGTTATATTCTACCCCATCGGGGCGGATCAGACGCGCGGTCAGCGGCAGACCGTTGATGGCTTTGACATTTGGGTCGCGGGCCAG
>JBATTI010000144.1:0-3954 GCA_049670445.1 Albidovulum sp.
TATCACACATTCATCTGGGGCGATGGGCCGCGCACGACTGATGTTTTCACAACCATGCTGGGGGCCTATGACGCGGGGCTCTATATCATCGACCCGCCGCGCCCGGACCGGTGTGACCCATCCTCGTTCGATCCTGCCGTCAATGCGATTGTTGCGGCTGGCAAGGCCACGGGCAAACCGGCGTTTCCGGTGGCGTCATTGCCGGAGAATTTCGACGAAGACCGCGCGATCGGGCTGATGGATCAAGGTGTCGTGACGTTGATGGGGCTGGAGGCAGCCCTTGGTGCCATTCGTGCGGCGCAGACACCGCTGGGGCAGGCGGGCTGGCGTCCGGCATCCGTGCTGCCGATACGCGACGCCATGACGCTGTCCGAGGCGGAGGGTAAGGCGCTTTTGGCCAGGGCCGGGGTGGCGGTGCCGCGCGCGGTTTCCGGTGCCAGCTTGGCCGAAGTGCAGGCGAAGGCGGCGGGGCTGACGCCGCCCTTGGCACTGAAGGGCCTTGGTTTTGCCCATAAGACCGAAGCGGGGGCGGTGCGCCTTGGGCTTGGATCGCTGGACGGGCAGGCCGAGATGGCGGGGGCCGAGGGCTATCTTGCGGAGGAGATGGTGACCGGGGCTGTGGCTGAGATTTTGCTCGGGCTGCGCCGCGATCCGGTTTATGGGCTTAGCCTGACATTGGGCATGGGCGGGGTTACGGCGGAAGTTTTGGCAGATACCGTCACGTTGATCTTGCCTGCGACGCACCAAGACATTCTGGCGGCGCTGCGGCGGCTGAAGCTGTGGCCGCTGTTGGACGGGTATCGCGGGCGGCCGCGTGCAGATATGGCGGCGGTGGCCGGGATTGCGGTGGGGTTGGGTGCGCTGATGCTGGCCGATCCAACGCTGGAAGAGATTGAGATCAACCCGATACTTGTGCGCAGCGCAGGCGCGGTTGCAGTTGATGCGCTGATCCGAAAGGCAAAGGAATGACCAAGATGAAGATGCTGACCGATGGCCCGATCCGCACAAGGCGCGATGGCGCTGTGCTTGAGGTAACGCTGGACCGGCCAAAGGCCAATGCGATTGATCTGGCGACCAGCCGGATCATGGGGTTGATGTTTCGTGATTTTCGCGACGATGACAGCCTGCGTATCTGCATCTTGCGCGCTGAGGGTGAGAAATTCTTTTGCCCGGGCTGGGATCTCAAGGCCGCAGCGGGCGGTGATGCGGTGGACGGCGATTACGGTGTCGGGGGCTTTGGCGGTTTGCAAGAGCTGCCCAATCTGAACAAGCCGGTGATTGCCGCGGTCAATGGGATTTGCTGCGGTGGCGGGTTGGAGTTGGCCTTGTCTTGCGATCTGATACTGGCCTCTGACAACGCCACTTTCGCGCTGCCGGAAATCCGGTCGGGCACTGTGGCGGATGCAGCCTCGATCAAACTGCCAAAGCGCATTCCCTATCATGTGGCGATGGATCTGTTGCTGACCGGGCGTTGGTTTGACGCCGAAGAGGCCTTGCGCTGGGGCTTGCTGAAAGAGATCACGACCCAAAGCGATCTGTTGGCGAGGGCATGGGATCTGGCGCGGCTATTGGAATCTGGTCCGCCCTTGGTCTATGCGGCAATCAAGGAAGTGGTGCGCGAGGCAGAGGATATGCGGTTTCAAGACGCGCTGAACCGGATCACCAAGCGGCAGATGGCCACGGTTGATCGGCTTTATTCTTCCGACGATCAGTTGGAAGGCGCGCGGGCCTTTGCTGAAAAACGCGATCCGGTCTGGAAAGGGCGCTAGGGGGCTAGATCTTGCCTTCCAGACCGTCTGCCGCAGCCGCATTCGCGCCCGGAATGCGCATCTCAAAAACCTCGCGAACCACGGTGTAGTCGTAATACCCAAGCCGGGCGATCGGCTCTATCTTGGCGATGTCCAGTTTGCCATCGGCCGTCAAGGCATCGTCGGCCACATGAATACGCTCTACCTGACCATAGACGACATCGACCGACCCCACGGGGCTGTTGCCGGGCAGCCGGTGGGTGCTGAGATAACGGCATTCAAAATGGCATGGGCTTTCCAGAACCCGGGCGCCGGGCGCCTCTACGCAAAGGGCTTTGGTCACGCCGGCACGGTCAAACTCATCCTCTTCGGGACCAAGGTCCATGGCGCTGATATTGACCGCTTCGCGCAACGCGAAGGTCGCCATGTTCCAGACGAACCACCCGGTTTCTTCGGCATTGATGACGGTGTCCTTGCGCCGCCCGTCCGGGTAGTGATTTGCGGCAAACATGACCATTGGCGGATCGAATGTGAGGTTTTGCCACTGGCTGTAGGGCGCAAGATTATGGATGCCGGCCCGGCTGATGGTTGACAGCCAGCCAATGGGACGGGGCACGGTGCAGGCCTTGAACGGCGAGAATGGGAGCGGGCATGCCTCGCGCCCCGGTGCGTAATCCATGCTGTTCTCCTTTGTGGCACAGCCGGAAATCTAGGTTACGAAATGGACCTTGCCCAGACAGAAGTCGTATTGATGGCAAAAGCCGTATTGATAACCGGAGCCGTATTGGCGATGTCCGACCGGGCCGTCGTAAGGGCCATCACAAAGGGCGGCCTATTCCCCGCGCGGAAACCGTTTGCTGCTTTCCAATATGTTCAGATCCATGTGGTTGCGCATGTAACGCTCTGACGCTTTTTGCAGCGGCTGGTAATCCCAAGGGTAATAATTGCCGTTGCGCAGGGCCTCATAGACCACCCAGCGGCGGGCCTGGCTGGCGCGGACCTCGGCATCGAAACGGGCCAGATCCCAGCGAGCTTCGGATTTGGCCCTGAGGCTGGCGAGGGTGCCTGCATGGGCGGGGTCGGGGGCCAGGTTTGTCAGCTCATGCGGGTCAGCCTCCAGATCGAAAAGCTGATCGGGGTCAAGCGCGCAGCGGTTGTACTTCCACTTGCCGTAACGCAGTGACACCAGGGGCGCGTTTGACGCTTCGGCGGCATATTCCATCGCCACAGGGGCGGTGCGTTCGGTGCCGGTTGCGGTAGGGATCAGATTTTCGCCGTCGGTCCAGGGCATGACCTCTGCCATCGACACACCGGCCAGATCGCAAAGCGTTGGGGTGATATCAATGGTGGAAACCGGGGTGTCGATGCGCCGGGGGGTAAGGCCGGGCGCCGCGATCATCAAAGGCACGCGTGCGGACCCTTCAAAGAAGTTCATCTTGAACCACAGACCACGTTCGCCCAGCATATCGCCATGGTCCGAGACGAACAGGATCGTGGCCTCCTGGCCGGTCGATTCGAGCGCCTCAAGGATGCCGCCGATCTTGTCGTCGAGATAAGAGATATTGGCGAAATAGGCCCGGCGAGATTTGCGGATATCATCTTCGGATATGTTGAAATTCTTCCAGTCATTGGCATCGAAGATGCGCTTTGAATGGGCGTCGTGATCTTCGTATTCCATTGCGGGGATTTCGGGCAAGAGATGGTCGCAATCCTCATAGATGTCCCAGTATTTCTTACGGGCGACGTAAGGATCATGCGGATGGGTGAAGCTGACCGTCAGGCACCACGGCCGCGCATCTTGTCCACGCGCCAGATCATAGATCTTGGCGGTCGCGTGATGGGCGACCTCATCATCATATTCCATCTGATTGCTGATCTCGGCCACGCCCGCGCCGGTCACCGATCCCATGTTGTGATACCACCAATCAATGCGTTCACCGGGCTTGCGGTAATCGGGGGTCCAGCCGAAATCGGCGGGGTAGATGTCGGTGGTCAGGCGTTCTTCGAACCCGTGCATCTGATCTGGGCCGACGAAATGCATCTTGCCCGAAAGGCAGGTCTGATAGCCCGCGCGGCGCAAATGATGGGCATAGGTCGGGATGTCCGAGGCGAATTCGGCCGCATTATCATAGACCCGGGTGCGTGATGGCAACTGACCGGTCATGAAAGACGCGCGCCCCGGTGCGCAAAGTGGCGAGGCGGTATA
>JBATTI010000145.1:0-4501 GCA_049670445.1 Albidovulum sp.
GAACGGCTGTTCGGGTTTCACTACCGGATCGAGGTTTTCGTACCCGAGGCAAAGCGCCAGTTCGGCTATTACGTCTTTCCGATTCTGGAAGGCACCAAACTTATCGGTCGCATCGACATAAGATGCCAGCGCCGCGATCAAACCCTTGCCATTGCGGCGTTCTGGCCCGAACCCGGCGTCAAGATGACGGCGCCACGACTGGCGCGCCTTCAGGCCGAACTGACCCGGCTGGGCCGCTTCACCGCCTGCCCGACGCTGGCTTATGCCGATGGCTGGCTGCGCAAGGCGAAAGCCCCCGCCCGGTCCTGATGCGTCACTTGCCGCGCCGAAAGAAACGCGCGCGGGCATAAAGCTCTTCCAGCCGTTTCATTCTGGCTTGGGTTTCATCCCATGTCAGGGTTTCAACGGCGGCCAGCAAGGTTTCGACCAGTACCTGAATAGCAACCGTCGAATCCCATGCCGAGGGCGCTTCTATATGCGCCGAAAGCCGGTGACGGGCATGGGCTGCGGCGGGCGAAACCCATTGATCGGTGATCAACACCACCTCGGCGCCCTGGTCGGCGGCGATTTCGACCACTTGCAACAGGTTGTTTTCATAGCGCCTTATGTCGAAGGCCAGAAACACATCGCCCGGCGCCAGATCAATCAGCGCCGGGGGCCAGGCGCTTGACGCATCCGAGACCCTTTCGACATTCTGGCGGATGACCTTCATATGGGTGGTGAAATAATCGGCAACCGAATGGGTAATGCGCCCGCCCATGGCGAAAACCTTGCGGTTCTTATCGGCCATAAGGGCGGCAATCGCATCAAATTCGGCATGGTCAACCTGCGCCAGCGTCGCCTGAAGGTTGCCCAGAACCACATCGGCAAAGCGGTTGAGCATATGGGTCTGCGGCACGCCATCTGCCCAGCGCGCATGCTTGACCAAGGGGGAGATCAGCCGTTCTTCCAGCTCGGTGCGGACCGAGTTTTGCAGGTCTGGATAGCCCTTGTAGCCCAGCTTTTGCGCCAGACGCACCACGGTGGGCGTTGAAACTTTCGCCCCCTTGGCCAAAACCGTGATCGAGCCCAGGGCGGCCACCGGATAATGGCGGGTGATATGGCTTGCCAATTGCCGCTCGGCCGGGGTCAGCCCGTCGAAAGCGGTTTTGATCTGCTGTTCGATGGTCGGTTTTGCACTGGGCACCGGCACCTCCTGATTGAACACCTTACATATAACACAAGAAACAATCGTAACAAAAAATTATTTCAGAAAACATCTTGACAGAACGGTCTCAAAATATAACGGTCTGGTTAATCGACGGGGGGTATATTTGCAACAAATGGCCAAAGCTGATGCGCATTTTGACGCCCTGTTCGCGCTTGAAAACCGCGATGGGTCAAGCGATGTGCTTTTGGTCTGCGAACATGCCTCTAACCATTTTCCGCCGGCTTTCGGCACGCTTGGCCTGCCGGATGCGGCGCGCAAGGCCCATATCGCCTGGGATCCCGGCGCACTGGGGCTGGCGCGCGGGCTGGCGCGGCGGCTTGACGCGGGTCTTGCCCATGCCGGGGTGTCGCGGCTGATCTATGACCTTAACCGTGCGCCAAATGAACCGGGCGCGGTCGCGGAAAAAAGCGAAGCCTATGAAATTGCGGGCAATACCGGCCTGACCGATGCGCAAAGATGGCAACGCGCCGAGGCCGTCTATCTGCCCTTTCACCATGCCCTGCACACCGAGATCGCCCGGCGGATCGCCCTTGGCCGCCCGCCCGTGCTGATCACCATCCATTCCTTCACCCCGGTCTATTTCGGCAAGGCGCGCGCGGTTGAATTTGGCGTGATCCATGATCAGGACCCGCGCCTTGCCCATGATGTGGTGGCCCGGGCCAAGGCGATGACGCAGCTTAAGACCGCGCTGAATGAACCCTATTCGGCGGCGGATGCGGTGACCCATACCTTGCGGCTGCAAGCCACCCCCTACGGGCTGCGCGCCGTCATGCTTGAGATCAGGAACGATCTGCTGGCCAGCCCCGAAGCCGAGGCAACGATGGCCGATATATTGGCCCCGGTCTTGCAGGCCGCCATCGCGGGCCGCGACAATGCCACCAGCAAAGAGGCGGTGATCTGACATGCCGAACTGGGCCAGAACATATGTCCGCCGGGTCGAGGCAATGAATTACCGCATTGGCCGCTTTGCCATGTATCTTCTGTTCGTGATGATGGCGATTTTGCTGTGGTCCTCGATCACCAAATTCATTCGGGTACCGGCGCTTTGGACGCTGGAAATGGCGCAATTCACCCTTGTCGCCTATTACCTTCTGGGCGCGCCTTACACGTTTCAGCTTGGCACCAATGTGCGCATGGATCTGCTTTATGCGCGCATGCGCCCCCGCACCCAGGCCCTTTGGGATGCCGTCACGGTTTTCGCGCTGATCTTCTATCTTGGCGTCATGCTGAACGGGGCTTTTGGCAGCACGGTTTATTCCTTTGAGACATGGGAAAGGGCGCCCACCGCCTGGCGGCCCTATCTGTGGCCGATCAAGGTGGTCATCTGTTTCAGTTTCGTGCTGATGATTTTGCAATCCATTGTCCACCTGATCCGTGACATCGCGGTTCTTCGCGGTGAGGAGATCTGATGTCTTACGAATGGATCGCGATTTTGATGTTCTCGACCATGCTGCTGATGATGATCACCGGCCAGCGGGTCTTTGGCGCCATCGGCTTTGTCGCCGTGGTCGCGGCTATGTCGCTTTGGGGGACCGGGGGGTCTGACATGGGGTTTTCATCAGTGATGAAGCTGATGAAATGGAACACGCTGCTGACCCTGCCGATGTTCGTTTTCATGGGCTATGTCATGTCGGAAAGCCGGTTGGCTGAAGATCTTTACAAGATGTTCCACGTCTGGTTCGGCCCCCTGCCCGGCGGGCTGGCGGTTGGCACCATCTTCTTGATGGTGATGATCTCGGCGATGAACGGTCTGTCGGTGGCGGGCATGGCCATTGGTGCCACGATTGCCTTGCCGGAACTGGTCAAGCGCAACTACGACAAGCTGATGATTTCGGGCGTTATTCAGGGCGGCTCCAGCCTTGGGATCCTGATCCCGCCTTCGGTCGTGCTGGTGCTTTTTGCCCAGATCGCCCGCCAGCCGGTCAGCCAGCTTTGGCTTGCGGGGCTGTTGCCGGGCCTGCTGATGGCGTCGCTGTTCGTGGTTTATATCGTTGCCCGTTGCTGGCTGAACCCATCGCTTGCCCCATCCATTTCGGCCGAGGAACGCGCCCAAATCACCTGGGGCGAACGTATCGTTTTGCTGCGCGCCGGGCTGCTGCCGATGGTGATATTCGGGGCGATGATGGTCCCCTTTATCAAGGGTTGGGCCAGCCTGACCGAGGCGTCGGTGATCGGTGCGCTGACGGCGGTCGCTGCCGCGGTGATCAAGGGCCGCTTTACCCGCGAAGTCTTTGAAACCGCGACCCGCAACACTTTGGCGATCACCACCATGTTCATGCTGATCATCATGGCCGCCCTGTCCTTCGGCGCGGTGTTCGACGGCTTGGGTGCGGGCCGCGCGATTGAAGGCTTCTTCATCCGCGATCTGGGGCTTTCGGCATGGGAAGTGCTGATCCTGATGCAGCTCAGCTTTTTGATCATGGGGATGTTTTTGGACGATACCGCAATGCTGGTGATCGTTGCCCCGATCTATGTGGGCCTTGCCAAGGCCCTTGGCTTTGATCTTATCTGGTACGGTATCTTGTACACGATCACCTGCCAGATTGCCTATCTGACCCCGCCCTTTGGCTATAACCTCTTCCTGATGCGGGCCATGGCACCGGCGGATTTCACCCTGCCGATGATCTACCGATCGGTGTTACCGTTTGTCCTGGTGATGATCCTGACGCTGGTTCTGGTGATGATCTTTCCGCAGATCGCCCTATGGCTGCCCGCAAAGCTTTTGTGACAACCCAAACCCAAGACCCCGGCAAAGGGGCACCATCTAACCCACAAGGAGAAGAACGATGACCACAAGACGCAAGTTCCTGTCTACCGGCGCATTGGCCGCCGGTGCCGCAGCGCTTTCCGCCCCGCCGGTATTGGCGCAAGAGACAATCAAATGGCGGATGCAGACCTATGCCGGTGCCGCCCTTGGCGCCGAGGTGATCCAGCCCGCGGTTGAGGCCTTCAACACCATCGCCCAGGGTCAGATGGAGATCGAGCTTTACTTCGCTGACCAGTTGGTGCCGACCTCGGAATTGTTCCGCGCCATGCAAAACGGCACGATCGACGCGGTGCAGTCGGATGATGACAGCATGGCCTCGCCGACCGAAGTCACAGTCTTTGGCGGCTACTTCCCGCTTGCCCTGCGCTATTCCTTGGATGTGCCTGCGCTGTTCATGCACCATGGTCTGGATGAGATCTGGAAGGAAGAATATGCCAAGGTCGGCGTCAAGCATATCTCTGCCGGAAGCTGGGATCCTTGCCACTTCTCGATGAAAGATCCGGTCACCTCGCTGGCCGATCTGC
>JBATTI010000146.1:0-2699 GCA_049670445.1 Albidovulum sp.
GGTTTGGTTGGATCAATCCGGAAATGTGCAATCAATGCGTGGATATCCCGGGCTGTAATTTCGGGCATATCGGGAAGAAGCACGATCATTCCTTGGGCGTCAGTGGCCGCAGCGACGCCCGCACGAAGCGAAGCTGACATACCTTCATAAGCGTCACCAAGAACGACAGATTCGGCGGCCAGCGCCGTGGCAATTCGGGCGCGGGCGCTGCCAAATGGCCCTCCATCGGAAATTGTGACGATAACCTTCGACGAAGCACTTTTCGCGTGTTTGATCGTTCGGCTCAGGATGGTTTCCCCCTCGACAAGTTCCAACAGCTTGTCCGTGCCACGCATCCGCGATGATTGCCCGGCCGCCGGTATCAAAATGGCGATAGGTTCGGCTTTTTGCATGGTCCTTCGCCCCCGAGCCAAGCGTTGTGTTCCGCCAAATAGACCGGGCAAACGGCCCCGCGGCAATCATAAAAACAGCAGGGCCGCAGGTCATTTTTGAAAAGGCCAGGTGGTCAGCCCCGCATTCTGGCACCGTCAGCGTCCCATAGGGCGCGGGTTATTAGGCGGGCTTTGCGGCGAACTCCCAGGATCTCTATCTCCGCCTCCATCCCCTCGCGGATCATCTCAACCGGAACAAAGCCAAGGGCGATTGATTTTCCGGTCCAATGCGAAAAGCCGCCCGAGGTGCAAAAACCAACGACATTATCACCGACCCAGATAGGCTCGTAAGCGATGACATCGGCATCATCGGCCTCAATCTCGAAGGCGCAGATCTTGCGCGCCGCACCTTCGGCCTTTTCCTTCATGGCGGCGGCCTTGCCGATCCAGTCGGCGGGCTTGTTCCAGCGGATAAAACGATCAATCCCGGTTTCGCCGGGGAAATAATCGGGGCTGAATTCGCGGGCCCAGGATCCGAAAAACTTGTCCAGACGCAGGCTCATCATAGCCCGCATACCGAAGGGTCTGACCCCAAGGTCCTGACCTGCATCCCAAAGCGTGTGCCAGAGGCTGCGTTCCTTCATGAAATCGCAAAAGATTTCATAGCCAAGATCGCCGGTGTAGCTGACGCGTTGGACAAGACAATCCACCATCCCAATAGTCAATTGTTTCGCATCCATGAATTTGAACGCTTCGCCCGAGACATCCGCCCTTGTGACCCGCGCCAGAAGATCGCGCGCCTTGGGGCCGGCAATCTGAAAACCGGTGACGCGGTCCGAGACGTTTTCGACCGTGACGCCATCGTCAAGATTTGCCTCGAACCACCGCAGGTGCTGGTCTTGGGCGCCGTAGCTGCCGGTAATCCGGAACTCGGTTTCGGAAATGCAGGTGACAGTGAAATCGCCGATGATCTTGCCTTTGGGCGACAGCATCGGGGTCAGCGACAGCCGCCCAATAGCCGGAATTGCACCGGCCATGATCCGGTCAAGCCATGCGCGCGCATTGGTGCCGGTTACCTTGAACTTGCCAAAGTTTTGGACTTCGTTGATGCCGACGCCTTCGCGTACGGCGAAAACCTCTTGCCGGGTAGCTTCCCACGCGTTGGAGCGTTTGAAGGTCGGGGTTTCATAGACCGGCTCGCCGGGCAGGGCGAAGTAATTGGGCACTTCCAGCCCGTATTGCTGGCCCCAGACGGCGCCCATGGCATCGAAGACGTCATACATCGGCGTGGTGCGGAAGGGGCGTGCGGCGGGGCGTTCTTCGTTCGGGTAGCTTACCGAAAAGCGCATCTGATAGTTTTCAATGACCTTGGGCACAGTATATCCCGGCGTCGTCCATTTGCCGAAACGCGCCACGTCAAAACCGCGCGGATCGCATTCCGTCTCGCCATGGATCATCCATTCGGCCAGGGATTTGCCCATGCCGCCGCCCTGGCTGAAGCCTGCCATCACAGCACAGGCCGACCAGTAGTTGCGCAGGCCCGGCACCGGCCCCATCAACGGATTGCCATCAGGCGCAAAGGTAAAGGGGCCGTGGATCACGTTCTTGACGCCAGCGGTTTCAAGAACCGGAAAGCGTTTATAGGCAAAGGCGACCGAATCTTCGATTTTTGAGAAGTCTTCGTTCAACAACTCATGCCCGAAATCCCAGGGCGTGCCGTCGATAGACCAGCCTTCGCAGGGCTTTTCGTAAAAGCCGATGCAAAGCCCGCGGCCTTCCTGACGCAGATAGCTTTCACCGCCGGGGTCCATCACATGCGGGAATTCCTTGCCGCGATTATAGATCTCGGGGATCTCATCGGTGACCAGATATTGGTGGGCCATGGGCAAAAGCGGCAGATAAACCCCGGCCATCGCGCCGATTTCCCGCGCCCACAAACCGCCCGCATTGACGACATGTTCGGCGTGAATCGTGCCTTTTTCGGTCACCACATCCCAGGTGCCATCGGGGCGCGGATTGGTTTCAAGCACGCGGTTATGCAGCACGATTTCGGCGCCCCCCATCCGGGCCGCCTTGGCATAGGCGTGTGTCGTGCCCGAAGGGTCAAGGTGGCCATCGAGCGGGTCATAAAGCGCCCCGATGATCCCTTGGGTATTGACCACACCATCGGTCATCTTGGCGACTTCTTCAGGTGACAAGATTTCGGTATGCAGGCCCATATAGCGGTGTTTGGCGCGTTCTGCCCTGAGCATGTCAAAGCGTTCTTGATTGTCGGCCAGGGTGATGCCGCCAACATGGTGCAAGCCACAAGACATGCCTGTGATCGCC
>JBATTI010000147.1:0-4956 GCA_049670445.1 Albidovulum sp.
AAACCCGATGGGGCGCGCGCACAGTTGATCTGGATCTGCTGGCATGGGGTGGCGAAATCTTGCCGGATGACGCTACGCTAAGCCATTGGATCGACTTACCGGCAGGAGAACAAAGGCAGAAAACGCCCGAGGATCTGATCTTGCCGCACCCGCGATTGCAAGATCGGGCCTTTGTACTGATTCCTTTTGCAGACGTTGACGCCACTTGGTGCCATCCGCTGACCGGCAAGAGTGTATCGGCAATGATCGAAGCCCTTCCCGAGGCTCAGAAAGCCGAGATTAGGCCCATCTAGCGCCGTTTCGTGGCTTGTCATGCCCGGCCCAAGCGCCTAAATAGCTAATTCTTGCTTTTCCAATGTGGATTGGAGTTCCAGATGGCCCGTGTAACGGTCGAAGATTGCGTAGACAAAGTTCCGAACCGGTTTGAGCTGGTGATGCTCGCGTCGCACCGCGCGCGCGAAATCGCGGCAGGCTCGGCCATCGGGATTGAACGCAACAACGACAAAAATCCGGTGGTCGCCCTGCGCGAGATCGCGGATGAAGCCCAGACCGCCGACGCATTGCGCGAACGGACAATCGAAAGCTATCAGACCCAGATCGAAGTCGATGAGGCGGAAGAAGACGATATGGCGCTGCTGATGGGGGCCGAAGTTGACCGCCCGCAACAAGACGACATGTCTGAAGAAAAACTCTTGCGCGCACTTATGGAAGCTCAGGGTCAGGGCTAACCCTGCCCTGCCCAAGGACGGACCAGAATGATCGACGTCGAAGACCTGATCGCGCTGGTCCGTAACTACAACCCCAAAACCAATGCCGAATTGATCCGACGGGCCTATGACTACGGCCAGAAGATGCATGAAGGGCAAAAGCGCCATTCGGGGGAAGATTACTTCACCCACCCGGTTGCCGTGGCCGCGATCTTGACGGAACAACGGCTGGATGATGCGACGATCATCACAGCGCTGTTGCACGACACAATCGAAGACACCAAATCCACCTACAGTGAGATCGAAAGCAAATTCGGCGAAGAGATTGCCGAGTTGGTCGATGGTGTGACCAAGCTGACAAACTTGCAGCTTTCGTCATCCGAAACCAAGCAATCCGAAAACTTCCGCAAGCTGTTCATGGCGATGTCGAAGGACCTGCGGGTGATCCTGGTCAAGCTTGGCGACCGGTTGCACAATATGCGCACGATCAGATCAATGCTTGCCAATAAACAAGCGCAAAAGGCGCGCGAGACCATGGATATCTTTGCACCGCTTGCGGGGCGCATGGGGATGCAATGGATGCGCGAAGAGCTTGAGGATCTTTCCTTCAAGGTTCTCAACCCCGAGGCGCGATCATCCATCATCCGCCGCTTCATCACCTTGCAGCGCGAAACCGGCGATGTGATCAACAAGATCACCAGCGACGTCAAGCTGGAGCTTGAGAAAGAAGATCTGGACGCCGATGTCTACGGCCGCGCCAAGAAACCCTATTCGATCTGGCGCAAGATGCAGGAAAAGCAGCTTGCCTTTTCGCGCCTCTCGGACATTTACGGCTTTCGCGTCATTTGCCAGACGGAAGGCGATTGCTACCGCATCCTTGGCGCCATTCACCGGCGCTGGCGGGCGGTGCCGGGGCGGTTCAAGGATTACATCAGCCAGCCCAAGACCAATGGCTACCGCTCGATCCATACAACGGTTTCAGGGCGCGACGGCAAACAGGTTGAAGTGCAGATCCGCACCCGGCAGATGCATGAAGTGGCCGAGGCCGGGGTGGCGGCTCATTGGTCTTACCGCGATGGTGTGCGCGCCCAAAACCCCTTCGCCGTTGACCCCGCGCGCTGGATTGCAACGCTGACCGAACGGTTCGACGGCGGTGAGGATCACGACGAATTCCTCGAAAACGTCAAGCTTGAGATGTATTCGGATCAGGTGTTTTGCTTCACACCCAAAGGTGATGTGGTGCAATTGCCCAAAGGGGCCACGCCGATTGATTTCGCCTATGCGATCCACACCCGTATCGGCAATGCCTGTGTCGGCGCCAAGATCGACGGTATCCGCGTGCCCTTGTGGACGCGGCTGAAGAACGGGCAGTCCGTCGAGGTGATTACGGCGGCCGGGCAAAGGCCGCAAGCGACATGGATCGATATTGTGGTGACCGGGCGGGCCAAATCCGCGATCCGCCGGTCTTTGCGCGAAGAACACCGCGAAAGATTTGTAAAGCTTGGGCACGAGTTGGCCCGCGTGGCGTTCGAACATATCGGAAAAAAGGCCACCGACAAGGCCCTGCGCACCGCCGCCAAGACACTTGGACTGGCCGATGAAACCGAAGTTCTGGCCCGCCTTGGCAGTGCCGAACTTAGTGCGCGCGACGTGATCACCGCCATTTATCCAGAGCTTGCAACCCAGCCTTCCGAGGAAATCGAAGGGGGGCTGTCGGTCGTGGGCCTTGCCGCCAACCAAAGCTTTCGCCGCGCCAATTGTTGCCAGCCCGTCCCCGGCGAGCGTATCGTGGGCATCACCTACCGCGGCCAAGGCCTGGTTATTCATGCCATTGACTGCCCGGCGCTGGCCGAGTTTGAGGAACAACCCCAACGCTGGGTCGATCTTCATTGGCATTCGGGGCGGCATGCGGCCACCAACACCGTCAGCCTCAATCTGACCATTGCGAACGGCGCAGGCGTCTTGGGGCGGATCTGCACGGTTATTGGCGAACAAAAGGCAAATATCTCGGATATGACATTTGTTGACAGAAAACCGGACTTTTATCGTCTTATTGTTGAAGTAGACTTGCGTGACGCCGAACATATGCATCAGGTGTTAACGGCACTGGAGGCAGAAACAGACGTCGCCCAAGTTGAACGCATTCGCGATTTGTCGCGTAAACCGTAATTTTTATGACCGTGAAGGGTCCCAACGATGGTTTTCAGACGGCGCGACCGCCGCGCCTTTCATGTAACACTTGCTGAGCTGTTCTTTCCCCGCGGCGGTTGGATCCGCGCGGCGCGCTATATCATTCACCGTCTGCGCCGCCTGCCGGACCCGCCGCACCGGATCGCCCGTGGCATCGGTGCGGGCGTTTTCATCTCTTTCACACCACTTTTCGGCCTTCACTTCATTGGCGCCATTGCGATTGCCGCCGCCATTCGCGGGAATTTTCTGGCCGCCCTTTTGGCGACTTTCTTCGGAAATCCGCTGACCTTTCCCCTGATCGCTCTGACCTCGGTTGAAATCGGTCATCGGATATTGGGCGGCGCACTTGGGTTCAGCATAGCCGATGTCATGGCCTCTTTCGCAGGCGCGTGGATAGAGATCTGGTCCAATATCAAGGCGATCTTTACCCCTGAAACCACGCATTGGGGCAATCTGGCCGAATTTTTCCACGATATCTTCCTGCCCTATCTGGTGGGCGGGCTGGCACCGGGGCTGGTTTCGGGGCTGATCTGCTATTACATCAGCTTGCCGGTGATCAGCACCTATCAGCGTTTGCGCGACAGAAAACGCCGCGACCGGATCGAAAAGAAGCTGGCCAGCAAGTTGAAAGCCGCCGAAAAGGCGCGCATCAAGGCAAAAACCCAAGCACTTAAGTCGGAGATCCAACCATGACAAAGCCCGCAAAACTGCGTCTTGGGGTGAATATAGACCATGTTGCCACGCTCAGAAATGCGCGTGGTTCGGCCTATCCCGACCCGGTGCGCGCAGCACTTTTGGCCGAAACCGCCGGGGCTGACGGCATTACCGCGCATCTGCGTGAAGACCGCCGCCATATTATCGACAGCGATATTGATGCGTTGATGGCCGCACTCTCGCGGCCTTTGAACTTTGAGATGGCAGCCACAGCGGAAATGCAGGCCATCGCCTTGCGCCACCGCCCGCATGCCGTCTGCATCGTGCCCGAAAAGCGCGAGGAACGCACAACAGAAGGCGGGCTTGATGTTGCCTCGGATCAAGGCCGGCTGACCGATTTCATCGCCCCTTTGCGCGAAGCGGGCGCGCGTGTGTCGATGTTCGTGGGCCATGATCCGCGCCAGATCGAAGCCTCTGCAAAGATCGGGGCGGCGGTGGTTGAACTTCATACCGGGCATTACTGCGATCTGCATGCCGAAGGGCGCTTTTCTGAACGCGACGCGGAACTTGCCGCCCTTTGCAAAGGCGCGACCCTTGCCCATTCGCTGGGGCTTGAGGTGCACGCGGGCCACGGACTTACCTTTGATACCGTTGCCCCGATCGCTGTCATCCCCGAAGTGGTTGAACTGAATATAGGGCATTTCTTGATCGGTGAGGCGGTGTTTTCGGGCCTTGGCCCTGCCATCAGCGAAATGCGCCGCCTGATGGATGAGGCCCGCGATACGGCGGCCACATGATCCTTGGCATCGGCTCTGACCTTGCGAATATAGAACGGATCGCCGCGACGTTAGAACGTTTCGGTGATCGGTTCCGAAACCGGGTTTTTACCGAAGTTGAACTGCGCAAGGCCGAAGGACGCCGCGATGTGGCGGGCACCTATGCCAAACGCTGGGCCGCGAAAGAGGCCTGTTCCAAAGCGCTTGGTACCGGGCTTGCCATGGGTATCTCCTGGAAGGACATGTCCGTCAGCAACCTCAAATCCGGTCAACCGGTGATGCATCTGACGGGCTGGGCCGCGAACCGGTTGGCGGCGATGACCCCTGCGGGGCATGAGGCCATCGTTCATGTCACCTTGACCGACGATCACCCCTGGGCGCAGGCCTTTGTGGTTATTGAAGCACGTCCCGTGAAATAAGGCGCCTTGGCCGGCCCCGCCTGCCCCGGTTTGCCCAAGGCTTTGCTTGACACTGTCACCGCTCGCCATCATGTACCCCCCAAACCGGAAAAATGCGGGGCTGGTCATGACGAGTACGGCGAAAGAAAGTATCACCGAAACGATCAAGACTATTGTCTATGCCTTGCTGATTGCGGGCGTGTTTCGGACAGTGTTCTTCCAGCCCTTCTA
>JBATTI010000148.1:0-15558 GCA_049670445.1 Albidovulum sp.
GTGCGCGATGCCGAGATCGAATTTCAACTGGTGTTCTTTCATGCCCGCGGCGATTGGCTGGAAAAGCAGTTGCCAACCGGGCAGCGGCGGCTGATTTCCGGCAAGCTTGAGATTTTCGACGGGATTGCCCAGATGGTGCATCCCGACCATATTTTACGCCTTGAAGACGCAAGTGAACTGCCGTCCTTTGAGCCGGTCTATCCCTTGACAGCGGGCGTTACCCAAAAGTTGATCGCCAAGGCTGCAAGCTCTGCCTTGGCGCGGTTGCCGGAGCTTGGGGAATGGATTGACCCCGCACTGAAGGCGCGCGAGGCTTGGCCCGATTGGGCGGAGGCGGTGCGCAAGGTACATGCGCCGCAGGGGCCAGACGATTTTGCCGCCGAAGCGCCCGCGCGCCAGCGGCTGGCTTATGATGAATTGTTCGCCCATCAGTTGACACTGGCATTGGCGCGCACAGCATTGAAACGCGCGAAGGGCCGCGAAAGCGTGGCCACGGGGCGGTTGCAATCGAAGGTGCTAAAAGCGCTGCCATACCGTCCGACAGGCGCACAAGAACGCGCCATTGCCGAGATTTCGACGGATCTTGCATCCGACAAACGCATGACGCGGCTTTTGCAAGGGGATGTCGGTTCCGGCAAGACGCTGGTGGCCTTCATGGCGCTGCTGATCGCGGTGGAGGCGGGCGGGCAAGGGGTGATGATGGCCCCCACGGAAATACTGGCGCGCCAGCATCTGGATAGCTTGCGGCCTTTGGCCGAAAGTGCCGGCGTGGTGCTTGAACTGCTGACCGGCCGCGATAAGGGGGGGGAGCGTGCAGCAAAGCTTGGGGCGCTGGCGCGGGGCGATATCCAATTGCTTGTCGGCACGCATGCGGTGTTCCAAAAGGATGTGGTCTTTCACGATCTGCGGTTGGCGGTGGTGGATGAACAGCATCGCTTTGGTGTCGCCCAGCGGATGGAGCTTGGTCAGAAAGGCGCGGCCGTTGACGTCTTGGTCATGACCGCGACGCCGATCCCGCGGTCTTTGGCATTGGCGCAATATGGCGACATGGATGTCTCAATCCTCGATGAAAAGCCCGCCGGGCGGCAACCGGTCAAGACCGCGCTGATCTCGACCGGGCGCTACGATGAAGTGGTGGGCCACTTGCGCCAGGCGGTGGCGGATGGGCGGCAGGCCTATTGGGTCTGCCCCTTGGTTGAAGAAAGTGAGCTGGTGGATCTGACCGCCTCTGAGGACCGGTTTCGCGCATTGCGGGTGGCTTTGGGCGAGGGGGTTGTCGGCTTGGTCCATGGACAAATGCCCGCGGCGGAAAAAGATGCGGCGATGGCGGATTTCGTGGCTGGCCGGACCAAGGTTCTGGTCGCCACAACCGTGATTGAGGTTGGCGTGAATGTTCCCAATGCCTCAATCATGGTGATTGAACGGGCCGAGATTTTTGGTCTGGCGCAATTGCACCAATTGCGTGGCCGCGTGGGGCGCGGTGCGAAGGACTCCACCTGTTTGATGATGTATCAAGCGCCATTGTCAAAAACGGCTGAGCGGCGCTTGCAGATGTTGCGCCAGACAGAGGATGGGTTTCAGATTGCCGAAGAGGATCTGGCAATTCGCGGTGCGGGTGATCTGATTGGCACAGCGCAATCTGGCCTGCCACGGTTCCGGATCGCGGATCTTGAACGTCAGGCCGGGCTGATGGCGGTGGCACAAAGCGATGCGCGCGCCCTTCTGGCCGCTGATCCGGCGCTGGAAAGTGCGCGGGGGCAGGCGGTTCGGGTGCTTTTGTGGTTGATGGAGCAGGACCGCGCAATACGGCTGATCACCGTCGGTTAGTTGAAAAATCCCACTTTGTTCTCATTTGTTCTTAATAAGTTCTTTACATATCGTTGCCGATATGAGAACAAAGGAGCAACACCAAGCAAATCTGAAGGGAATTGTCATGATGACCGAAATCAAATCCGCGCTTGCCCATGCGAAAGGCACGCTCTTGCAAGATGCGGCCGGCCTGATGTCTTTGGTGGCGATGCTGGTGATTGGTTTGAACTTGCCAGATTTGATCTGAGGTCTTTCGTCTTCTGCCCACGCGGTCATTTTCGGGGGTAGGGCGCGGCGATATATGTCGCCTGTCTATTGCCTGTCCCGGCAACCGGTTCCCCACCGGCGCCCTATCCCCAAAATCCGCTTCCTGCCGCCGTGGCCCATTCGGGCGCGGCGGTTTTTTTTAAAGTGGCCCCCCGGGGGCATTGGCTCGGCTAGGGGGGGACGTCAGTTTAATTTCGCAAAAGCCTCGCAGGCCGCATCCAGGGTCAGCAAGATAGAGGCGTGGCGATTTTTGTAATCGCGCGCGGGCGTCAGGACTTCGTATCCATCGAACGGCGGTGAAGGGGTGGGGCCGTTTTCCTTGAGCATTGCCGCCAGCTCATCCCGGGCTTGCACCAGTTCGGGCAGGCTGCGCCCCGGGATGCTTTGGCCCGCAATGGCCGCAGAGGCCTGGCCAAGGGCGCAGGCTTTCACCTCTTGCCCGAAATCGCCAACCCGGCCATCTTTGATGGTCAGATCAACCGTCACGGTCGAGCCGCAAAGAGGAGAACGGCGTGTGGCCGTGGCGCTGGGGTTTGCAAGGCGCGCGTGGTGGGGAATATCGGCGGCCAGCGCCAATATCTTTTGCGAATAGAGCTTGATCAGATCTGTTTCGGCCATGACGGTCCTTCTGGGCTTTTAGTGCGCACCGGTTGTGCCTAGAGATAGGCCGGAACGGTGGATTTGCAAAGGGATGAGGATGGCGTTTGATCTGACAAGTCTGAAATACGACGCGAAAGGGCTGATCCCGGCGATCGCACAGGATGCGGCCAGTGGCGATGTGCTGATGATGGCGTGGATGAATGCCGCGTCGTTGCAAAAGACACTTGAGAGCGGCCATGTCACCTATTGGTCGCGTTCGCGCGGAGCTTTATGGGCGAAGGGCGAAAGTTCGGGCCATGTGCAGCGCCTTGTTGAGATGCGCATTGATTGTGACCGCGATTGCCTGTTGCTGATCGTCGATCAAACCGGCCCTGCCTGCCACACCAACCGCCCCACATGTTTTTACACGGCCTTTAAGGGCGGGGCAGAGGTTACGATTTGCGACCCCGAGGGGTGATCCGCCCTAATGCAAGGTGAATTCGCCGATGACATTGCGCCAATCCCCCGGTGCAATCAGCTTGCGATGAGAAAAGCGGACCGAATGCAATGGCCCTTCGATCTTGTCTTGCCAAAACTCGATGAAGTGGAAGAGTTCAGGATAGTCGGGGGCAAGATCGTATTCTTGCCAGATAAAGACATTCAAAACATGCTGGTAATCGGGAATTCGGTAGAAAATTTCCGCCGTTGTCAGGCCGTAACCCTTCAGCATCAGCTCGGTCTCGCTTCGATCTTCGTTTGCACGCATTGGCCCGTCCTGCCGTTGATTGCTATGATCATCCTGCCACAAGGTTAATTCATAATGAAATCAACAGTTCGACAGTTTTGCGGCAAGATCGGGCAAGCCGGGCCCACTGGGCATTGCACCCCATAGATGGGATGGGATATAGTGGCGCATAACAACATCTAGAAAACGCGAAAGCGCGAGCATTACTTTGACAGATACGCCGGAAACACCCGATAACGAAGACGAAAAACACGTTCGCATGGCGCATGACGGGCCAAGCATGTCGATCGCGGAAGAGATGAAAACCGCCTATCTCGACTATGCGATGAGCGTGATCGTCAGCCGCGCAATTCCCGATCTGCGCGATGGGCTTAAGCCCGTGCACCGGCGGATCTTGTTTGCCATGCATGAAACCAACAATAGCCATGACAAGCCTTACCGCAAATCGGCGCGCCCGGTGGGCGACACGATGGGTAAATATCACCCGCATGGCGATGCCTCGATCTATGATGCATTGGTGCGGATGGCGCAGGGCTTTTCGATGTCTTTGCCGCTTCTGGACGGGCAGGGCAACTTTGGGTCGATGGACGGCGATAACCCGGCGGCGATGCGCTATACCGAAGTGCGGATGGACAAGCCCGCCGCAAGCCTTTTGGCGGATATCGAAAAAGACACCGTCGATTTTCAGGACAATTACGATGGTAAGGACCGTGAACCAACGGTCTTGCCCGCACGGTTCCCGAATATGCTGGTCAATGGCGCGGGCGGTATCGCCGTTGGCATGGCCACCAATATTCCGCCGCATAACCTTGGCGAAGTGATTGATGCGACCCTGGCGCTGATCGACGACCCGGATTTGTCGATCGAAGACCTGATGCAATATGTGCCTGCGCCAGACTTCCCGACCGGCGGCATGATTTTGGGCCGCTCGGGGGCGCGCAAAGCCTATCTTGAGGGGCGCGGCAGCGTGATCATACGCTCCAAAACCCGGATCGAAGAGCTGCGCAAGGACCGCTTTGCGATCATCATTGACGAGATCCCCTATCAGGTGAACAAAGCAACGATGATCGAAAAGATCGCCGAGATGGTGCGCGACAAACGCATCGAAGGCATCGCCCATATTCAAGACGAAAGCGATCGGGTCGGCGTGCGGGTGGTGATTGAACTCAAGCGCGATTCGACGCCTGAAGTGGTCTTGAACCAGTTGTTCCGCTTTTCGCCGATGCAAACCTCGTTTGGGTGCAACATGCTTGCCTTGAACGGCGGGCGGCCTGAACAGCTGACGTTGAAGGATTTCTTAAGCTATTTCATAGTCTTCCGCGAAGAAGTTGTAGCGCGCCGTACCGCGTTTGATCTGCGCAAGGCGCGCGAGCGCAGCCATATCCTGTGTGGCCTGGCTGTCGCCGTTTCGAATGTGGATGAGGTGGTGGCGACCATTCGTTCCTCGGCCGATCCCGCAGAAGCGCGGGAACGTTTGATGACGCGGCGTTGGCCTGCACATGACATTGTTGAATATATCCGCCTGATTGATGATCCGACCCATCCGATCAATGACGATGGCACCTATAACCTTTCAGAGATTCAGGCCCGCGCGATCCTGGACCTGCGCTTGCAGCGTCTGACTGCGATGGGCGTTAAGGAAATCACCAGCGAACTTGAAGAACTTGCGGCAAAGATCCGGGATTACTTGGAAATACTGGGTAGCCGTGAGCGGATAATGGGAATTATCTCGGATGAGTTGCGCGAAGTGCGGGACGCATTCGCCGTGCCGCGCCGCACCGAGATCGTCGACTGGGTCGGCGATATGGAAGATGAAGATCTGATTGAGCGTGAGGATATGGTGGTTACCATCACCTCGGGTGGTTACATCAAACGCACCGCCTTGGCGGAGTTTCGCGCGCAGCGGCGTGGGGGCAAAGGTCTGGCCTCGATGCGGACCAAGGAAGACGATGTTGTGACCACGTTGTTCGTGGCCAATACCCATACGCAGCTTTTGTTCTTCTCGACCGACGGGATGGTTTACAAGTTGAAATGCTGGCGCTTGCCGCTTGCAGGCCGATCCGCCAAAGGCAAGGCGATGATCAACATATTGCCAATCGGCACCGGTGTGTCGATGGCCGCGTTGATGCCGGTCGATGCGCCCGAGGAGGAATGGACAGATCTGCAGATCTTCTTTGCGACATCGGACGGGGATGTGCGGCGCAATGCGCTTTCTGATTTCACCAATGTCATGCGTAATGGCAAGATCGCGATGAAGCTGCCCGAGGGCGTCAGCCTGGTGAACGCGCGTATCTGCGACGAGGAAGATGATGTGATGCTGGTGACGGCCATGGGCCGGGCAATTCGTTTCCCAACGACAGAGGTGCGGGTCTTTAAGGGCCGCGATTCGACCGGGGTGCGGGGTATCCGGCTGGCGGCGGGCGATAAAGTGGTGTCGATGTCGGTGATCCGGCATTTTGAGGCCGATCCAGCCGAACGCGCAGCCTATCTTAAGCAACGCCGCCTGATGGCGGGCGCGGTTGAGGATGACGTCGAAGCGGATGACGACGAAGAGGCCGTGGCCGCAGGGCAGCTAAGCACCGATCGCTATGCGCAGATGTCGGCGGCGGAAGACCTGATCTTGACGATTTCGGCGCGTGGCCAGGGTAAGGTGTCGTCTTCGCATGATTATCCTGTGCGCGGCCGCGGTGGCCAAGGTGTTATGGCCATGGATAAAGCCATGCGTGGCGGTCGGCTTGTGGCGTCATTCCCGGTTGAGGCGGATGACCAAGTCATGCTTGCCACTTCAACCGGGCAGTCAATCCGGTGTCCGATTGCCGGCATATCTTTCCGCTCACGCTCCGCTGGCGGGGTGAAGGTGTTCGATACGGGGGCCGGCGAAGAGGTCGTGTCGGTCGCTCGGGTTGCGGGTGACGCCGATGAGGTGGAGGCCGAGATTGATGCCGAAACCGAGGCTGGAACCCCGGAAGAGTAGATATTTCAAGCGCTTGCGACAATACGCGCGTCGTTAAAGCGGCGCGCGTATTGGGTTTTTTGGCTTGTCACCAAATCAAATAAAAATGGCCGGGCGATTTTTTTTGCCTCCCACATTGTTGACACATTCTTAACCTACTGCCGTCAGACTTTCCTTAGAAGTTTGCTACAGACGGTGCATTTCACAACGGATTGCACCGACCGGCGGAAAAAAGGGGATAAAGATGGCCTATACAGGTTTTGGTGAGAACTTTGAGACAGCGAAAACAGCCGCACCTATGGGATTGCGCGCCTGGATCGCAAGCTGGATCAATGCGGTGGTTGCTGACGACGAAGTTGTGGCAGCACCAGTACAGCGTAAACTTGCGGGCCCGGATCCGCTGGATCGGCGCACCAACGGCTATATGGCCGATCTTGACATGGAAATGACCGCGTAAGGACAAGCGGCCCTTTCCAAACCACTGCCCGTGGCCTAAATGCAGGCCATGGGTATAGATCTGAACATAATTGGCGGCGGCTTGGCTGGTTGCGAAGCCGCCTGGCAAGCCGCAGAGGCTGGGCTTAAGGTCGTCATTTATGAAATGCGGCCGAAGGTTGCGACCTTTGCGCATAAGACCGGCCATTTGGCCGAGATGGTCTGCTCAAACTCCTTCCGCTCTGATGATGATGAACGCAATGCCGTTGGGCTTTTGCATTGGGAAATGCAGCAAGCGGGCGGTTTGATCATGGAAATGGCGCGTGCCCATCGGCTTCCGGCCGGGGGGGCCTTGGCCGTTGACCGGGATGCGTTCGCCCAAGACGTGACCGCGCGGATCTTGGCGCATCCGAATATTTCGGTTTCACATGAAGAAATTTCCGAACTTCCCCATGAAGGGCGCTGGATCATCGCGACCGGGCCGCTGACCTCGGGCAGTCTGGCCGAAGCGATCAAGGCGGAAACCGGGGCCGAAGCACTGGCGTTTTTCGATGCGATCGCTCCGATTGTCTATGCGGAAAGCGTGGATATGTCGGTGGTTTGGATGCAGTCACGCTATGACAAGGGCGCGACGGTTGAAGAGCAGACGGCCTATATGAACTGCCCCATGGACCGCGATCAGTATGAAGCCTTCATCGATGCGCTGTTGGCCGCCGAGAAGGCCGAGTTTCACGAAGGCGAAACCGCCGGTTATTTTGATGGCTGCCTGCCGATTGAGGTGATGGCCGAGCGGGGCCGCGAAACCTTGCGCTTCGGCCCGATGAAACCGGTGGGCCTTACCAATGCCCATCGTCCGGAGGTGAAGCCCTATGCCGTGGTGCAGCTGCGCCGGGATAACGCGCTGGGGACGCTTTACAATATTGTGGGCTTTCAGACAAAGATGAAGTATGGCGCGCAAGCCGCTGTATTTAAATCTATTCCGGGGCTTGAAGGCGCAAGTTTTGCGCGCCTTGGCGGTATTCACCGCAATACGTTTCTCAACTCTCCGACTTTGCTGGACGACCGGATGCGGTTGAAGTCAAAGCCACATCTGCGTTTTGCGGGCCAGATCACCGGGGTCGAGGGCTATGTTGAGAGTTCTGCGATGGGGCTTTTGGCTGGGCGTATGGCTGCCGCTGAAGTCAAAGGGGGTGATCTGGCGCCGCCACCGGCAGAGACGGCGATGGGCGCACTGATCACCCATATAACCGGCGGGGCTGATGCAAAGACCTTCCAGCCGATGAATGTCAATTTCGGGCTGTTCCCGCCGATTGACGCGAAAGGCGGCCGTAAGGGGCGCAAGGATCGCTACAAGGCCTATACCGATCGTGCAAAAATCGCGTTTTCAGAATGGCTTCAGGGCCAAAGTTGATGCGGACGCGCTTTGCGCCATCGCCAACCGGGCCATTGCATTTGGGGCATGCCTATTCGGCAATCCTGGCTTACGATCTGGCACAGGCGGCGGGCGGTGAATTTGTGTTGCGGATCGAGGATACGGATCTGGCGCGGTGCCGCCCGGAATGGGAAGCGCTGATCTATGAAGACCTCAACTGGCTGGGTTTGACCTGGGGCGCGCCGGTGTGGCGCCAATCCGATAACCTTGCGCGCTATGATGCGGCGCTGGATCAACTTGCCGGAGCGGGGCTGATTTACCCTTGCAAATGTACAAGAGCGGACATTCGGGCAGCGCTGGCCGCACCGCAAGAGGGGGTGGAAAGCGGCGAGGGCGTCTATCCGGGCCTGTGCCGCCACCGCAATATGGATGACCGCCAGACCGGCGATGCACTGCGGCTTGACATGGCAAAGGCCTTGGCGAGCCTGTCGGGCCTTGGCGGCTTCACCGAGTTGGGTTCTAAGAAGTTCGGCACGTATGCACTTGATTCCGCGTTACTTTTGAAGGGTCATGGTGATGCGGTTCTGGGCCGGAAGGCGCAAGGTTATATATCCTATGTTCTGGCGTCGGTGATTGATGATGCGGCACAAGGGATAAGCCATGTGATCCGCGGCGATGATCTGTTTGAGATCACCTTTTTGCAGGTCTTGTTGCAAAACCTTCTGGGCCTGCCGACGCCGGCCTACCACCATCACCGGCTGATCCGGGATGATGCAGGCAAGCGCCTTGCCAAGCGTGATGACGCGCGCGCCATCCGGCTTTTCCGCGATGAAGGGGCCAGCCCCGCCGACATCCGGCGGATGGTCGGGCTTCTTTAGCGTTTCGATCTGAACCTCAATCACCCAACGCTGCCTGAAATCCGGGATTTTAACGCGTTATATGATTTTTTTTGATGGCTCAGGTTAAACGCAGGACGCCTACGGTGATATTTGAGGTTTCAAGGTAAGGTCGAAACGCCTTAAGCCATCGCGGTTTTCTTGCGCAACAACATTCCGAACAGGTCGCGCGGATCGTCGGGGTCGGCGATCATGTCCAACGGCTCACTATAGGGCAGGGTTTGCAGTTGATCGTGGATGTAGCGCAGCGCCGAAAAATCCTCGATCGCAAAGCCGACGCTGTCGAAAAGGGTGATCTGACGGGCATCGCTGCGGCCAGTTGCGGAGCCGTCGATGACCTGCCACAGCTCGGTCACCGGATGATCTGGGTCCAGCTGCTGAATCTCTCCCTCAATCCGGGTCTGGGGCGGGAATTCGACGAAAATTTCCGACCGCAGCAATATATCGCGGTGCAGTTCGGTTTTACCGGGGCAATCGCCGCCGATGGCGTTGATATGCACGCCCGCGCCGACCATATTATCGGTCAAGATCGTTGCAAGCAGCTTATCGGCGGTGACGGTTGTGATGATTTCGGCCCCTTCGATCGCCTCTTCCGGGGTGCCGCAAGAGATGACCTTTAATCCCGAATTCGCCAGGTTTTCAGCGCATTTGCGGGTCGCGGTTGGGTCGATATCATAAAGGCGCAAGTTCTTGATCCCGCAGATCGCCTTGAAGGCAAGTGCCTGAAACTCTGACTGGGCACCATTGCCAATCACGGCCATGGTGGTGGCGCCCTTCGGTGCCAGATATTTGGCGGCAAGGGCGGACATGGCGGCGGTTCTGAGCGCTGTCAGAATGGTCATTTCGGTAAGCAAGATCGGATAGCCGGTATTCACTTCCGCCAAAAGGCCAAAGGCGGTGACGGTCTGCAGGCCTTCCTTGGTGTTCTTGGGGTGGCCGTTGACGTATTTGAACCCATACATTTCACCGTCCGAGGTCGGCATAAGTTCAATCACCCCGACATCGGAATGCGAGGCGACGCGCGGGGTCTTGTCAAAGCTTTCCCAGCGGCGGAAATCATCTTCGATATATCCGGCGATATCGGCCATCACCCGCTCAACATCCAGATGAAGAACAAGCCGCATCATATTGTCAACGCTGACAAATGGAACGATGGATAAATGCGAAGGTTGGGTCATTTTGCGGGGGTATCCTGTTGTGTGGTCGGGCGGGCCGAGAGGTGGATGCCGGCGATCATGCACCGCACGGAGCCACCGGCGAGTTCGATTGTCGGCACGTCGAGGGGCACAAGCCGGGCAGAGCGTTCGATCTCGGCCCTTTGCGCGGGGGTAAGTGCTGCAGCGGCGCGCGCCGAAAGTGCGAGGATGCGGCCCTTCCTGCCCGTCAGTTCGATGGCGTTTCCGGCGAAATCACCGATCTGCGCGGGCGTGAGCGGGATCACGGTGCGCCCGGCTTCGGCCAGCCGCTGGGCGACCGTTTCGCGGCGCGCGGGCGCGGTGATCATGTCGAGGCCGACAAGCGCGTAGTCGGTCCCCACGCACATCAGCACATTGGTGTGGTAGACCGCGCGGCCCGTCGCATCGACGGCGTCAAAGGCGATGGGCTCATAAGCGAAATGGGTGCAAAAGCGTTCAAGCACGATCGGATCGGCGCGGTTTGAGCGCACGGTATAGGCGATGCGGCCGATATGATCGAGCACCATCGCCCCGGTACCTTCAAGCGCCAGCCCATCCTCCTCCAACCCCGACATGTCGATGACTTCCTGCACGCGGTAGCGCGCTTTCAGCATCTCGGTCACGTCCGGGCGGCGTTCACGGCGGCGGTTGGCGGCGAACATCGGATAGACCGCAACTTGGCCACCGGAATGGGTTGAAAACCAGTTGTTCGGGAAGACGCTGTCAGGGGTGCCGGTCTGGCCGTGATCATCGAAGACATGGACTGTCACGCCCTCATCGCGCAGGCGCGCGACAGCGGCGTCATGTTCGGCAAGGGCGGCTTTCGCCAAGACGGCCGCTTCGGCATTGGTATCCTTCTGAAAGGCGTTGTCGGTTCGCGTCTCGGGATTGGGCACGAAGGCATGGGGGCGGATCATCACCACAGCGTCGGGCGCCTGCAAAAGGTTGCGGGGGGGCAGGTATCCCATCAAGCGCTCCTTGTCGGGCGGTCAAAGGTTTTGCGGCCCATGAGCGATCCGACAAGTTCCACCATCAGCCGCGCGGTGCGGCCGCGTTCGTCAAGGAACGGGTTCAGTTCGACAAGGTCAAGTGAGGTGACAAGCCCGCTTTCATGCAAATGCTCCATCACCAGATGGGCTTCGCGAAACGTGGTGCCCCCCGGAACCGTGGTGCCGACGGCGGGCGCGATGGATGGGTCGAGGAAATCGACATCCAGCGAGACATGCAAAAGGCCGTTTTGGGCGCGGACTTTTTCCAAAAACTCACGCAAAGGGGCGACGATGCCACGTTCGTCAAGAACCCGCATGTCACAGATGGTGGCGTCGGTTTCCAGCAAGCTTGCATGTTCCTCGGGGTCAACGGATCGGATGCCGTAAAGGCAGATCCGGTCTGCGGGTACCGGCGCGGGGAAGGGCGGGAAGGCGTCAAAACCGCTTTGGCCCGCGATATAGGCAACGGGCGTGCCGTGCAGATTGCCGGACTGGGTCGTCAGCGGGGTGTGATAATCGGTATGCGCATCAAGCCATAAAACGAAAAGTGGCCGCCCGACCTTGGCTGCATGCGCGGCAACTCCGGCGACCGAACCAAGTGAAAGCGAGTGATCACCGCCCAGAAAGATCGGAATGCCTTTGGGCATCGCATCTTCTGCCGCCCTGGCCAGGGCTTCGGACCAGGCAACCGTTTCGGCAAGGTGGTGAATTGCGGGGTTCGGGGATTGCACATGGCGCAACGGGGCTTGGGCCACATCGCCCAGATCTTCGACCGGATGGCCCAATGCCTCAAGACTGGCGCCAAGGCCGGCGACGCGGTAGGCCGCAGGGCCCATAAGGCAACCGGGGCGCTTTTGGCCGGAATCGATCGGGGCGCCGATAAGCAGGCAGCTGGGTTTCACGGGCGACATCTCCTGTTTTGGGGCGATTGGCGCATGTTCGTAGCGATTTGAGGCAATTGAAAGCTTCCATCTGATCGTTTTGGGTATATGAATGCGCAAAGTGGCAGCTAAGGTGATCAATATGGATGAAACCGATTTGGCGTTGATTGCAGCACTGCGGCGTGATGGGCGCGCGGCCCTTTCGGATCTTGCAAATCAGCTTGGGCTGGCGCGGGGCACCGTCCGGGCCCGAATGGAACGGCTTCAGGCGCGCGGTGAGATTCAGGGCTTTACCGTCGTGACGCGAAGCGATGTGACGGCGATGCCGGTGCGCGGCTTGATGATGATCGGGATCGAGGGGCGCGGGGCGGAACGGGTGCGCGCCCGGCTTGCCGGTATGCCCGAGGTACAAGCGGTCCATGCGACCAACGGGCGATGGGACCTTATCGCAGAGATCGGCACCGCAACGCTTGAGGAGCTGGATGCGGTCTTGGCGCGGATCCGTAATAATGACGGGGTCAGCTCCAGCGAAACCAGCCTGATGTTGTCCACGCTGCGCGCGGGGCGGCGCTGATCAGGCGCGTCGTGCGGCCGCGACCCAGAGGGCGGCCAACAAAAGCGAGATGATCGCGTTCCACGAGGCCATCGACAGGCCCAACAAGCTCCACGCGATTTCGTCGCAACGGATCAGTGGGGCGGCCAGAATCTGATCAAGCAACTCTTCGGTGGAAATATTGGTCAGCGCGCTTGACGTGCAAGTCGTCGGGCCGGTCCAATAGCCTTGCTCGACGCCGCTGTGGAATATCCCTAGACCTGCTGTCGTCAAGGCGGCGAAGGCCCCAACCCAAGCCAGCTTTCGGACGCCGAAGATCCAGATAATGACGCCTGCCGCGACGGCAATCGCATGTGGCCAGCGCTGCCAAAGGCACAGCTTGCATGGCGCATAGCCAAGGGCCTGGAAAAGAAACGCCCCCGCACGCAAAGCCAGAGAACCTGCCGAGGCCGCAACGACCGTTTTCGTAAAAGGCGTCATAAGTATTTCACTATAAGAAACGCTGCCACGGCCAAAACCGAAACGACACCGGCAATCAGGGTCATGCGCCGTTCAATGAAGGACAAGATCGCCGCGCCGTAACGACGCAAGAGCCAGGCAAGCGCGTAAAACCGCCCGCCGCGCGCGACGATTGCCGAAAGGATGAACAGCCAAAGATCAAAACCGATGACGCCCGATAGGATGGTGACCACCTTCATTGGCGGCAAATGGGTCAGGCCCGAGGTTACAAGCAGCAGTAAAACCAACCAAACGCTTCCGGAAGCATCTGCCCGCAGCGCTTCAAACGCGTCCAGCTTGTGGTAGAACTCCAACACCGGAACCGCGACATAGGTGAAGGCGTAATGGCCGATTGCCCAACCAAAAACCCCGCCGAGGACAGAGGTCACCGATGCCAATGCCGCAAACCGCATGGCGCGTTCCGGCTGGGCGGCACACATCGGGATAAACAGCACATCCGCCGGAATCGGAAAGAACGAGCTTTCGACAAATGATATCGTGCCAAGGGCAGCGGGCGCATGGCGCGAACGCGACCATGATAACGTCCAGTCATAAAGTCTGCGAAGCATGCCGTTTCAATGTCCTTAATAGCCTTTGCGCCATAGGCCACGGTCAACGGGGTTACGTCAAGCACTCTGGCCTTTTCGTTGGCGCCACAACCCGATAAACTTTCCGCTATGATTGGTGGTCCGTGGGGCCTGGGGGGTGATTATGAAGTGGCAAGGCCGTCGTGGCAGCAAGAACATCGAAGACCGGCGCAGTATGGGGGCTGGCCGTGCCGGCGGTATTGGCGGCATTGGTCTGGTTGCGGTGCTGATCATTGGTTATTTTCTGGGCATAGATGTGTCGCCGTTGGTGAATGGCGGCGGATTGGGTGGGGCGACCATCCAAGGTGGCGGCGAAATCACCGAGGCCGATGAGCGGGCTGCCGAATTCGTATCGGTGACCTTGGCCGATACCGAACAGATATGGACCGAAGTGTTTCGCAACGAGTTGGGTTTGGAATATCAGCCCACAACGCTTGTTCTATTCAAGGGCGGCACGCAGTCACCCTGCGGCGGGGCCTCTGGCTCCACCGGCCCGTTTTATTGCCCCGGCGACAAGAAAGTTTATCTCGACACGGATTTCTTTGCGACCCTAAGCCAGCAACTGGGCGCGCGTGGCGACTTTGCGGCGGCCTATGTGGTTGCGCATGAGGTTGGCCATCATGTGCAGGGTGAACTTGGCATTTTGGGTAAGGCCAATGCCGCCCGTGCGCAGATGAGCCAGGCAGACAGCAATGATGTTTCAGTCCGGATTGAGCTTCAGGCAGATTGCTTTTCGGGCGTATGGGCGCGCTACGCTGCCGAAAAACTGGGCACCCTGGAGCAAGGGGATATTCAAGAGGCGGTCGAGGCCGCAGCAAAGATTGGCGACGACACGTTGCAGCGCAATGCAGGGCAACGCCCGATGCCGGACAGCTTCACCCATGGGAGTTCCCAGCAACGACAGCGCTGGTTGGCGACCGGATATAAATCCGGTTCGATCAAGTCTTGCGATACGTTCAGCGCCGCAAATCTCTGACTTTTGACTGGGCCGGATTTAATGGTCCGGCCTACGTCTTCTTGCTTGCAAGGGCCGTCAAGGCTCGGTAATAGCTTGCCGAGTGCCCGAGTGGTGGAATGGTAGACGCAGAGGATTCAAAATCCTCCGCCGAGAGGCGTGCGAGTTCGAGTCTCGCCTCGGGCACCAATTTTTAGACATTCCGCCAGCGTTGTTGGACAAATCGGTTGAGGGATTAACCTCATGATTCCAGCGCGATAGCTCAGATACCTGAACCGCCGGACCCCGACGCGTTACAAGACCAGGAACTGCTCCGACGACACCCGAGCGCGCATGCCGCGCGGCTTTCGATTGATCTGGTCTGACGCGAAGATGGCGTGGAAGGTCAGGCATTCAGGCCGCCGCAGGGGCGCGCCCATGTTGTTCCCCCGCCGCGCAAGACCGCAAAGCCCCGGACAAGGAATGAGGCCGTCAGGGGCTAGGGGAGGCATCACCTCAGGCCGATTTGTGCAGCAGAGCCCATTCGGGCCGAACTGCAAATTTTGTGCCAAACCTCTTGCGATGCGCGCCGCGATTCGTAAGCCATCATGCGTCGATTTCCAAAATGGTGACAGTTCGCCAATTTCATCACGATGTTGAGGATTTTGTGGACGGAAAGGCTATTCTGATCCGGCCAAAATTATGGCTAATTTTGCTCTGAACCCGGCTTTACGTTTCCATATAATAAACAATCCGACAGTTAATAGGCCCATTCTTGACCGAGCCATTGTTGTGCCGTGCACATATGGGTTAAAATTAACCCGAAAAATCAATAGCATAGAATTTTAGTAAAATTCCAAGCGGATGTCGTCAGCTTATTGCGAC